>CAMLEX010000206.1 GCA_946479055.1 uncultured Bacteroidota bacterium
AACCGTCATCGTATTGATGTTTGTAGTTGTCATTCCTTAACACGGCCCAGGCTTCTTCCATCGTAACGAGCTTCATACGATTTAGAATCGAATCAGGAACTTTTGGTCGTCCATCTGCAAAGCGTTCACCTTTCCATTCGGGTGTTAAGAAAAGCATTTGCGCTTTGGTTATTTGCTGACCATTAATCCTGCTATTAATTGAGAATAATAAAACAGCTAACCATAAAAACTTAAGTCGTTTCATATACTTATTTTATGGAGATGAAAAATTTTCTTTGGGTTGAACGAGAGGCTGATCATTTGTTTTCTCTTTCACTTCATCACCGTCGGGTAAATGATTGTGCCACCAGCTTGCCAATGATGAGCCGGTAATATTCATCACGGGTCCGAAGATAGCCGGTGCTAATCCAGCTGTTGCCAGTTTACCCATCGCAAGAGCAAGGCCTGAAGCAAGTCCTGCATTCTGCATTCCTACTTCCAATGCAATGGTTCTGCAATCACGTTCATGAAATTTTAAAAGCCGGGCTGACCAATAACCCAAAAAATAACCCGACAGATTATGGATTAACGTTGCGACGATCAGCAGTGCTCCCACTTTCAACAAATTATCTCTTCCCGCAGCGCTAATGATTGTGATGATAAATACAATGCCTCCCATGGAGAGAAGGGGCATTGCTTTATCCAGCCAGTTGAATTTTCCCCTCACGAGGTAATGAAAGGCAAGACCCGCAGCAATTGGAAGAATAACAATTTTTGTAATATCCCAAACCATTCCCCAGAAATCAATTTCAACAAAGCTTCCGCCGAGCAAGCGCATCAGCAAAGGCGTAAGAAAAGGAGCCAGCAGCGTAGAGATAGTAGTTACCGAAACTGACAATGCAAGGTTTGCTCTCGCCAGGTATGACATTACATTGGAAGCAAGTCCGCTGGGGCAACAACCAACGAGAATAATACCCGCAGCTATCTCTTTTGGAAAATTGAAAAGATTGGCCACAGTAAAGCCGATCAATGGCATGATGATATAATGTCCCACTACTCCAATGATGATTCCTCTTGGCATTTTTATAACATTGGCAAAATCCTTCAAACTCAATTCTGTTCCCATACCAAACATGATAATTTGCAATAAGGGAATGATCAATGCGGATAGTTTGAAATCACCCACCGTTTGGAAATACTTTGGGTGATACATGGCCAGGCTTACAACCGCCAATATCATCAGCGTAAAAGATAGCCCCTTTAAAAAGCGATTGCTTCTAAAGGCAATGGCAAGACTGATAAAGAAAAGCAACAGTAACCATCCACCCCATGCATGATTGTTTTGGAAAAGAAGTATTGCATAAATGGCCAGGCAAACCATTGCAAGGCTGTAAAAAATGATAGCGTTTCTTTTTGAAGCCATAAAACAGGTTAAAGGTTCAATACATTTTTTTTAATTATATAAACAGGAAACGTTTCTCATTAGCTGAATATCCTGTCGTGTGAACGTTTGGCATCCCATTCAGGCGTAGGAGCAAAATAACTTTTATCGGATGGATGAAGATGCTGTTTCAATACTTCTTCGTTTAATTCAATCCCCAACCCCGGTGCTGACAAAGGAAGATTCGCAAAGCCTTTAGTGATTAGTTTCCTTCCATCCGTCGTTTTTACCAGGCTTTCCCACCAGGGCAGATCAACGGAGTGATGTTCCAGCGCCAGGAAATTTTGCGTAGCCGCTGCGCAATGCACACCAGCCATAAACGAAATGGGCGTGCCGGCCTGGTGCATGGCCATGGCAATACCATTTTCTTCTGCATAGTCGCCAATTCTTTTTGTTTCCAGCAGACCACCAGAAGAGGCTAAATCAGGATGAATAATATCAACGGCACGTTGATCGATCAGCGGTTTAAAATATTTCAACAAATAAATATCTTCACCTGTAAGCACCGGTGTTTCTAATGCATCGGACATTTTCTTATACTGGTCAGTATACTCCCATGAAACAATATCCTCCAGCCACGCTAACCTGTATTTTTCGAGTGCTCTTCCCAGGCGTATGCCGTTATTATAATCAAAATGACCATAATGATCTGTAGATAACGGAATTTGGTAACCGATCATACTTCTCACATTGTCTACAATGGCTGCCAGTTCATTCAAACCTTTATCAGTGATTTGAATTTGTGTGAACGGATGTAATGTATTGCCGTAAGACATCATATTGCTTTGATCACCCCATTGCGCCAGATTTCCCTGAGCGTTTTGCCAAAACTTATCATTCACCAA
Source organism: uncultured Bacteroidota bacterium (assembly GCA_946479055.1). Next base: position 2,266 of record CAMLEX010000206.1, read on the forward strand.
TGTGTCGGGCTTACCTTTTAACTCCCCAATGGATACATCCATCTTTAGCCATGTATAACCCTGTTCATTCAGCCGGTAGTTAATTAATTTTTTCTGTTCTTCCGGTGAATTGGATTCCGGTGTATCTGCATACAATCTTATTTTATCCCGGTATCTTCCGCCTAATAATTGCCAGCAGGGAACATTATAAGCTTTGCCGCATATATCCCAAAGCGCCATTTCTACGGCACATACACCACCGGCCTGTCTTGCCTGCCCACCGAACTGCCTGATCTTTTTAAATATCAATTCGACATTACAGGGATTTTCTCCCAGTATCCTGCTCTTTAAAAAAAGTGCATAACGTTCATCGGCACCATCCCGCACTTCACCTAATCCATAAATACCCTGGTTGGTGTCGATACGGATGATGGCAGTACGTCCCAGCACAGGTGTGACGCAATAACGCATATCCGTTATTTTCAAATCAGACGGACCTGAATAGCGATTCACTTTCGAAGTGGATTGCGCAATTATATCTTCAATTGGTGAAAACATAAACGCTCCGCCCAAGGCAATCCCACCCATGGCAGATTTTTTAAAGAATGAACGTCTGCTATTTTCCTTCTCACTATTATTATTAGTCGTAACAGCAACTTCTGTATTATCTGTATCCTTTAAATCAAGTCTCTTTAAGATTTTTTGTGAAGGTGTCATGTCAGTATAATTTTTATTGTTACATAATTTTTATTACCAGTAACAGGTAACCGGCAACTGGTAACCAGAAACTTTCTCACCACGTACGATCTTTCATAAATTGATCCAGCTCTGCTCTCGACATGGGCAGCTTGCCTGGATTCTCATCGATCCATTTCAGGAAATCTTTTTTGATTTCATCGGTCCATTGCGTATCGATTTGTCCCGGTGTATATTTTCCTTCTTTCAATCGCTGATGACCGAAAGCATCCCGCAATGAAATAAACTCCGCATTCAACACCACTTCTTCTACCAGGTGAGCCGGGATAAAAACAACACCGCCTTTCTTAGCAAGCACCACATCACCGGGTAAAACAGTTGCCCTTCCAATGCGAATAGGAATATTGATACCTCCTAACATCATTTGCTGTATATAAGAAGGATCGTAACCTTTTATCCAGGCATTAAAACCGTTGATCTCTTCCAAACCTTCGGCATCACGAACAGAGCCGTAAAAAATTACTCCTCTATGTGATTTGGCATAGATCGCATTCCCAAGATTATCGCCGATCAATGTACCGTCAACCACCTTTCCATAACTATCGGCTACGTATACATCGCCATCTTTCAGCACATCAATCGGCCATGAATTGGTGGCGCCAATTCTTTTCTCGCTTTTACCGATATCCTTTATTATTTTATCGACATCCGGCCTCAATGGCAGGTATTGTGCGGTTACCACCCGGCCCGTCATAGCTGAGTCCGGCTCTAGTACCATCCAATCGCCTTCAAACTGGTTTTGATATCCTTTGTTGCGTAAGATGCCCCAGCCTTCTTCAAGACGTATCTTCTTCAAGCGTTCCAAAAATTTATCCGGCACTTTTGGCCGGCCATCGGGAAAACGTTCTCCTTTCCATTCCGGCGTATAACCTTTAATTTGATCCGGGGTGAGTGTCACTTGTTGTGCCTGCAATACAAAGGCAACGAAACATACATTCATAAAAAGGGAAAAATATTTTTTCATTTGTATATTTTTTATTGCTTTTTGGCCAAATGGTCCCGATAGCTATCGGGATGCTCGAAAATTTTTATGGCTCATTTCATACAGCTGAATAGTTTATCGTTTTAAAATCACATGATGGGCTTATTTTTTAATTGGTGTTTTATTTTTCCGTTGTGCCGCCGCACCCTTATGCTGCAGGTTAGCGATGGCTTCAAACTCACCGGCAAGACTGTTGCTTAATCTTTCGAATACGCTGAAGTAACCAGCATACACAGTATGATTTTGTTTTTGCGGTTTAAACTCATCCGGCATCTCCACTCTTGCAGCCGCCTCATCCAGCGATTGATAAATTCCCATTTCAATTGCACTTAAGAGGAATGCACCAAAACTTACACTGTGAAAATTTTGCCTTAGCCTCACCGGCTTATTAAAGATGTCTGCAATCATCTGCGAACAAAAAGGAATGGTTGCAAAACTGCCGTTAATGGAAAGGCTTTTAATAGTACGGTGTTCTTCCAATATTTTCCCGATGCTGTATATCTCGTATAATATTCCTTCAATAGTAGCTCTTACAAAATGCTTTTTTTCATGTTTGATATTTAAACCGAAATAAGCTCCTCTTGCATTGGCATTCCAGATGGGAGCTCTTTCCCCTAACAAGTAGGGAAGAAACAATAAACCATCTGAGCCAACGGGAACTTTCGATGCTTCGGTAATGAGTTCCTGCATGCTCTGCTCTACATCAAACGGATTTTTAAAATCACCAAACTGCCGGGCAAACCATTCAAAAATCACACCGCCATTATTGGTAGGGCCACCCGATACATAACAGTTTTCCGTAAGCAGGTAATTGAAGAAACGCTGTTTCTCATCCTGCAAAACTTTATTGCCCATCACTCTTACCGCACCGCTGTCTTCAATGGTAATGGTCGCTTTGCCTTCACCTTTTACACCATCACCTAGCGTTGCCATGCATCCATCACTGGAACCAACAATAATTTTTGTATCGGCTGTAAGACCAAGAGAATTCTGATAAGCCTTTTTTAATTTTCCCGCCGATGTATAAACAGTCACTAACTCGGGTAGCATAGCTTCGGAAATACCAGCAAATTTCAAAGCATCAGGTTCCCATTTTATTTTATGAATATTGAGAAGGCCGGTAGCTGAAGCAATGCTGTAATCTATAATATACTCACCCGTCAGTTGATGAATGATATAACTTTTTATAGATAAAAATTTCGCGGTTTGACGGAACCTTTCTTTGTCACTATTTTTTATCCACGATATTTTAAGCAAGGGTGACATGGGATGCAACGGTGTTCCCGTAGCATTATAGATAGCATTGGCCGCTGCAGCGTTTTTCAATTCCTGCGCTTCCTTGTTCGCCCTGTTATCGGCCCAGGTAATGGCATTACCGATGGGGTTACCATTTTTATCTACAGCCAGCACACTGTGCATGGAGGAACTAAAGCAGATGGTAGCCACTTTATATTTCTTCGGATGAATTTTTTCATTCAGCAAATTTTTAAGCACATATAACATGGTAATAAAAATTTGCTCTGGGTCCTGCTCACTATGATCTGGCTCGGTATGAAAAGTGGGACAATAACCTTTTGAAGAACCGATCACATTACCTTTCAGGTCGAAGGCAAATACCCGCACGGCATTTGTTCCTAATTCTATTGTGATTATACTCTTCATGCTATTAAATTTATTTTTCGTTTAAATGATTTTTTCTGAATTCACTGGGGGTGTAGCCAGTTAGTTTTTTAAAGGTGGTAGAAAAATGTTGTGATGAATAAAAACCTATATCTAATGCGATATCGGTGAGGCTGATATCAGGACGCTTTAATAATTTGATGGCTTCCGAAATACGGATATTGATCAGGTAATTGATCGGCGAAAAGCCAGAGTAATTTTTCACTTTTTCATTGAACAGTGTTGTGCCCAATCCTACCATTGCCGCCATTTCCTCCACTGTCCATTGGTGCGAAAGATTTTGACGCAGTGCCTGTTCCAAATTCATAAAGGTTTTAGGAAAGTCACGACCAGGATTACTTTGGCGGGTAAGATGTCTGGTGATTTGTATAAACAATTCATCCAGCTGGTGATTGACACTGGCATGGAACCCGATCTCCTGGCTGAACAATTCTGCTTGAATAGATTTCAATATTCTCCCGGCTTCGTTACATTTCAACAGCACAGGTAAATTATTTAATTGCAACATTTTTCCGATTGCCAGCCCTTCGCTTTCGGACAGGCCGCTCCACTTGCCAGCGATTATTTCACCTGTTTCTAATTTTTGTATGCAGAGATGTATCCAGGAGAAAGAACCAATCTCCAACACTCCATTTTCACTTCCAAATTGTTGATCGGGCAACACCAATGCGACATCGCCGGGATAAAGTGTAAATGATTGTTGCTGGATTGCCCATTCAAATTTTCCTTCCATCACGTAGTAGATCCTGATACCGCCCGTTGTTGTTACCGGAAAATGGTTAAGCTGGATAGAGTTATTTTTTTTAATACCCAATTCGAGAATATGCGGAAACAACCGCAACTCTTTGCAACTTCCCTGCTGAAGTACAAATTGGTTCATGCAAGCTTAGCTGATTAGTAATTGTTTATCATCTGAACAGTCAACAACATTTCATCCACATAAAGAAAGGCAATTTATTTCACCGGCAAGTACAAAATTCACCGCTGTATTTTTTTGGAAGTTTTTATTTGAGACTATGAATACTTTGGACGAGGATTGCGAACCCTGGATCGATAAAAAAGTTTCAGAACGCTACTATTCCATCACTAAACAACTTGCGATATGAAAGAACATGCAAAGCCTGTTGTAACAGGTTTTATCCAACTACTGCTTCCCTTCCTCCTGGTCTTGATTGTATCTGCCGCGAATGCTCAAACCGTTTCAGGAACGGTGTCAGATGAGAGCGGCAAAAAACTTTCTTCAGTCTCGGTAAGTGTAAAAGGTACCACTGCCGGTACTACCACCGGCGCCGATGGGCAATATTCCATTAATGCCCCATCGAATGCTACCCTCGTCATTAGTTCAGTCGGCTATGCTACAATGGATGTTCCTGTTGGGGGGCGAAGCGTTGTAGATGTAACATTATTAACAACAGCTCAAAGCCTTGAAGCGGTTGTGATCACTGCGCTCGGTATCAGCAAACAGGCAAGGGGCATTGGTTACTCCGCGACCAATGTAAAACCTGAAGAGCTTACTGTTAACAGAACATCTAATCCATTGAATGCACTGCAGGGAAAAGTAGCCGGCGTTAATATTTCTACACTGGGTACAGGGCCTTCCGGTTCTTCTAAAATCCGTATCCGCGGGCAGTCGGCTATTACAGGTGGTGGCAACCCGCTTGTGGTGATTAACGGCGTTCCGATTGATAACACCAATTTTAATGGTAACACTGTCGGCGTTACAGGCGGTGGTGTATTTTCAGACGGTGGTGATGGATTGTCAAGCATCAATCCCGATGATATAGAAAGCATGACTGTTTTAAAAGGAGCTCCTGCCGCCGCTCTTTATGGCAACCGGGCTTCAAATGGAGTTATCATGATCATCACAAAAACAAAAGGTAAAGGCCGTGGTATTGGTGTAAGCATCAACTCTAACTACACCAATGAAACACCTTTGGATTTTACAGATTATCAAAAGGAATATGGACAGGGCGAAGGTGGTGTGAGACCGACAGCGCCTAATCCCACATCAGGGCAATGGTCATTTGGCGAAAAAATACAGCCTGGCATGACGCATATTTTGTTCAATAACCTGACTGTTCCATATGTAGCGCAAGGCAGCCGCATAAAAGAGTTTTATAGAAATGGACAAAACTTTTCCAATACAGTAACAATGGAAAGTTTGAATGATAAAGGCGGCATACACCTTTCTCTGAATAACACAGACAACTTAGGAATTACACCTAACAATAATTTCAATCGCAAGAACATGAACCTGGGATTCAATTACGATCATT
>CAMLEX010000207.1 GCA_946479055.1 uncultured Bacteroidota bacterium
TTTTCGCAAACGGCTGCAGTTGTATTATCCTGGCTTACACCAATACAAGGTGACAAACTCTGAACAGGAATATGCGGTATCTATAAATATTGATTGCCATGAACGAGATTAAATGCATGATCGTCGATGACGAACCGATAGCCAGAGATATTCTTAAAAAACATATTGAGGCAACAGCAGGTTTTGTATTGCTGAAGAGTTGTATGAACGCTACTGAAGCTTATGCGGGCTTACACGAACATGAAGTGGATGTAGTTTTCCTGGATATCCAAATGCCGGTCATCACCGGTATTGATTTTTTTAAATCACTGCGCAACCCGCCCCTGATTATTTTCACTACTGCCTATCATCAGTATGCGGTCGAAGGCTTTGAACTGAACTCTGTGGATTATTTACTAAAACCTATTACCTATGAACGCTTTTACCAGGCAGTGCAAAAAGTAAAAGAAAGATTAGAAGTAAGGTCGGTAAAAAAGACCGCACCGCCTGCCGACTACATTTTTATCAGGCAGGATAGCCGGTTAATGAAAATTAACCACCATCAGATTCATTACATAGAAGCTGAAAAAGATTTTAGCTCCGTATATTTTGATGATAAGAAATTGCTGGCGGGGATGCACCTGAAAATGTTTGAAGGTATGTTGCCGGCTGATCAGTTTTGCAGGATACATCGTTCCTACATTATCAACTTGTCGAAGATTACCTCTATCAATGGGAACACGGCCGAGTTAGGCAAAAAAGAAATACCTATCGGAGCTAATTACAAGGACGACCTAATCAAAAAACTGGGTATTGCGTAACTGAAAACCGGCGATATTACCAGGCTTGATGAGCAATGAATACCGCCACATTGGATCTGTTTTGGGTCGCCCTCTTTTTTGGCGTCGACTAGATTAATTCATTACAAATACTTTGAAATATTACTAAAGTTTAGGAACTTCCTGACACAAACAATCGGCGATGTTAAAGGGTAAGATTTTGCTGATTGATGATGATCCGGAGGAGTTTGAAGTTTTTTGCCGGGCATTCGCCAATATAGGCGATAGGATACTTTGTATTCATGCATTGAATTGCCAGGATGCATTTCACGAGCTGGATTCTTCCGTAGAGTTACCGAAATATATTTTTCTTGATTTGAACCTTCCAGGCTCAGATGGAAAATACTGCCTGCAGCAGCTAAAAAATCATCCCAAATATTTTTCGGTTCCTGTATTCATTTACACGACAACTAAATGGCAGCTCAATTTAGAAGAGACTAAAAAGCTTGGAGCCCAAATGTTCTTTACAAAGCCGAATAATATACATGAGTTAAATAAAATTCTAACCTTTGTTATATCAGAACAATGGAAAAGTAGTTGAGCCTACTTATACGTATCCTTCAACCCCGAACATAAGCCCCATTAGAATTGCTTAGATTGAAGCTAAGTTATACAGTTAAAAAGTGGAAATCAATCCACCTTTTAAAAACAATTCACATCAACACCACGGTTTGATCCATTGTTATTTATAAAAAATATTTTTTATCCGCATACTATTTAAATTGTTAGCAAAAAGCAGGATGGATTATTTATCATTTACCTTCAGTTGATACACCTGTCCCTTTACTGTATTTATTGATAAAAGATATCCACGATCATCTTTAACGGGTTTAGCATCTACACCTATAATCATCACCGGCATGGCAGTTCTGATAACACATTTACCACCATTCAATGATTTGATAGAAGCATTTGAAAGTTGGTTATTTTTCCACTGAATATTTATTTCAAAAGCTCCCCTTGCTTTTAATCCTTTTATCATTCCTTCTTTCCAGGCTGTTGGTAAAGCAGGTAATAAATGAATTTCATTCAAATGACTTTGTAATAGCAATTCTGCCATACCAGCGGTCCCAGCAAAGTTTCCATCAATCTGGAAAGGAGGATGTGCATCGAAGAAGTTGGGGTAGGTGCCACCACCACGGGAGTAATTCGTATTGCCGTCACCCGTTATGCGCAATAACTCTCTTATTAAACGATAGGCATGATCACCATCCAGTAACCTGGCCCACCAGTTTATTTTCCATCCTTTACTCCAGCCTGTACCTTCATCACCTCTTAGTTCCAATGTCTTTTTAGCAGCGTTGAAAAAATCAGGAGTTTGATTAATAGATAGCTGCCTTCCCGGATGCAGACCAAACAAATGCGATGCATGCCTGTGTAGGGGTTCGGTTTCCTCAAAATCTTTGTACCATTCCTGCAATTGTCCTTTACTACCAATTTGCAACGGAAACAATTTCTTTCTTTTTTCAATGAGCGTTTTTCTGAATTCAGCATCTGTATTCAATACTTCAGATGCTTCAATGAGGTTGGTAAACAGATCCCAGATAATGGACATATCCATCGTAGTCGCGACAGAAACACTCTGAGCTTCTCCATTTTTATCTTTGAATTTATTTTCGGGCGAAGTAGAAGGTGCTGTAACAAGATACCCCTTTCTATCTTCAACCAACCAGTCCATGGAAAAGAGTGCGGCTTCCTTCATAAGAGGATAGGCTTTTTCAGCAAGAAATTTTTTATCACCGGTAAAAGCATAATGCTCCCATAAATGCTGGCAAAGCCAGTTTGCACCCATGTACCAGTTGGCCCATACGGGATCGCCAGCACCAATATCTCCTACCGGATTGGAAGTGCACCATATTTCTGAATTATGGTGTGCCACCCATCCACGGGCATTATAAAATTCCTTCGCCGTATTAGCGCCTGTTGCAGATAGATTTTTAATCCAGTTCAGCAATGGCAGATGCATTTCAGAAAGATTGGTAATCTCTGCCGGCCAGTAATTCATTTGCGTATTAATGTTGATGGTATAGTTGGAACTCCACGGCGCTCTTAACTCTTTATTCCAGATTCCCTGCAGGTTGGCCGGCGGGCCGCCCGGCCTGGAAGATGAGATAAGCAAATAGCGGCCAAACTGAAAGTATAATGTTTCTATGCCCGGGTCATATGCTCCATTGGAATAGGCTTGTAGACGTTCATCTGAGGGCAAACTAATACTTTTGTTAGCTTCAGTTGTGTCTTTCACTGTAAATGAAACCCGGTTAAAATATTTTTGATAATCTGCCACATGAGACTTTAATAAAGCAGCGTAGGATTTTTTAACCGCATTATTGATAAGGGCGGCAGCAATAGCTTTTTCATTTTTGCCTTCATTGTCGGGACATTTGTCAAAGCCATTAAAACTGGTAGCGGCAGCTACAAATAATAATACTTCTGTTGCATTGCGTACATGCATGCCCGAAGTATCTGCTGTAACGTTCCCATCTTTTGCAATAGCTTTAATGCGATATTGAAACCGCATACCATTACAGCCACTTGTATCTTCATACAGCACATGCTCCCTGTCTTTTGGATTATAATAACTGGGATCCACATGGGCCGGCGCTTTACCATTTAATAACAATTCATTGCTACCATTAGCCGCGAGCTGATAACGCAACTGGCTTTTGGCAGAGACATCAAAATTCAAAGCGTTTTTACGGCTGGACGTAATACGTATCAGCATTATGTTACCAGGTGATGAAGTAAATATTTCCCGTTTATACTCTATGCCATTTATAGTAAACCGTGTTGTGGCAATGGCCCGCTGCAGATTCAGATCACGGTAGTAAGCAGAAGGAGCAGCCCCATGAAAGTTTTGTTTTATAATTATATCCCCAAGTGGCATGTAAGATTCTGTAAATAAACCCTGCATTTTTTTAGTAAGGAGGTTGGCTTTTGTATAGTCTTCTTCGTTTAATAATGCCTCTCTTATTTGCGGCAGGTATTCATGCGCCTGGGGATTAATATTTCTTTTTACAGGCCCTCCGCTATAAAGGGTGCTTTCATTAAGTTGTATTAATTCTTCTTCTACACCCCCAAACACCATTCCGCCAATATGACCATTACCAACTGGCAAAGCTTCTACCCATTGTGTGGCCGGTTTATTGTACCAAAGCTTTAAAGAAGATTGCGCACAAATTGTGGAGGGGTTAGCCAAAACAACAACAAGAATACTAATGCCTATAGATTTTATTTCAATAAATTTTTTTAATGCTTTCATATGATGTCTATTATTTTTAAAAACTATTTGGACTATCAGGGGCTTTAAACGGGCCAACAAAAAACTTATGCTAATCTATAATTACGTCAGTTCAACCATCGCTTTAATCAGTCCGGATGAAGGGTCCAGCCATTTCTCAAATTCATCCTTAACGCTATCAAACATGACCCTGTGGGTGATATAAGTAGCAGGATTAATTAATCCTTTGCTCATGGTATCCATCACGTATTCAAAATCTTCCCGTGTTGCATTGCGACTGCTCATCAGGGTTGACTCCCGCTTATGAAATTCCGGATGGCTGAAACTTATTTCACCACGTTGCAAGCCAATAAGCACGTACCTTCCGCCATGGGCCATATATTGAAATGCATTATTAATAGCTTTCTGATTACCGGTTGCGTCAATAACAACGGAAGGCATGTCGCCATTTGTTATTTCCTGCAAGCGTTCTGCAACATTTTCTGTCAACGCATTTATGGTATATGGAGTATTAAGCCTTGTTTTACAAAAATTTAATCGGGTATCATTTACATCCAGTGCAATAACTTGTGCACCTGCCATGCGGGCAAATTCCATGGTTGCTAACCCGATAGGTCCCGCACCTGTTACGAGCACAAATTCATCTTTTATTACCTGTGCACGACGTATGCCATGTGCACCAATAGCTAATGGTTCTACCAAAGCAAGTTCATCATAACCCAGGCCTTTGTTCTTAATTAATGTGTCAGAAGGAACCGAAAAATATTCTGACATTCCACCGTCAATATGTACGCCGCAGACTTTGATCTGGATACAGCAATTTGGTTTTCCATTTCTGCAGGCGATACATTCTTTACAACTGAAATAGGGTATAAATGTCAATGCTTCTCCGGGTACGAATCCCTCGGCTCCGTCAGCATCAACCAGTTCTGCTGCTAACTCATGTCCCAATATCCGTGGATAGCTAAAAAAAGGTTGTGTTCCCTGGTATGCATGCAGGTCTGTTCCGCAAATGCCTATGCGCTTTATTTTTAAGATCGCTTGACCCGCCTGCATTTTGGGAGCCTGTAAATTTTTATATTCGAGCAAACCAGGTTTTATACATGCCAGTACTTTCATAAGAACCTACTTATTTTTTATTTTTTAAACTATTTTGGGTTAAAACTGCCTGATTAAATACTACAATAGTGGGAAATGTTCGGCATCCTGTAAAGTCTGAACGGGTCTCCGACGAAAATACAAGGCAATCATTATTCATTATCATAATCTCCTAGAAGGCTGTCAATAAATACCATACAGGTAAACATCTGTTGGTTTGTAAACCTACCTTTCTGCGGGATAATTTCATACCGGCATTTTTCCAAAGTTTTGTGCTATATTAACAGCCGTTTTTTAACCAAGTATCTATATGAAACCCGTTCTGCGGCAGATAACAGCTACTCCTGCATGGTCTTTCCTGGTAAGAAAAGATAAGGGAAAATATATGCTTAACAACTGGCATTATCATCCCGAAATAGAATTATTGTTTCTCAAGAAAAGTTCAGGGACCTGGCTAATCGGTGATCATATCGGCCATTATCAAAGCGGCGATGTTGTGATGATCGGCGCCAACCTTCCGCATTGTTTTCGTCATGAAGCTGATTATACATTGCAAGAAACATCCGGCGAAGCCATTTGTGTAAAATTTGTACCGGAAATATTTGGTAGTTTTTTTTTGAATTTGCCTGAAGCGAAACAAATAAAAGAATTGCTGGCGAAATGCAATTATGGTTTAAAGCTGACAGGCAAAATTAGAGACCGGATAGCCGTAGTTATAGAAAAAATGCTAACCCAGAGCCCTGGAAAAAAATTAGTTTCACTTATATCAGTACTTGAAGAAATAGCCGATACAAAAAAATATCTTTTGCTTTCCTCAAAGGGTTTCAGGCAAATATCCGGCGATACAGATAAGGATAAAATAAAACTGGCATTTGACTATACTTTCGCACATTATAACGAAAAAATTACAATAGATAAAGTCGCTTCGCTACTGAATATGACACGTCCATCATTTTGCCGCTATTTCAAAAGCAAAACAAAGAAAACATATATCGGGTTTCTGATGGAAGTTCGGATCGGCTCAGCCTGTCGCTTATTGGTGGAAGACGAAAAAAACGTAACAGAAATCAGTTATGAATGCGGTTATAATAATATATCGCATTTCAATCACCAGTTTAAATTCATTACCGGAAAAAAACCACTGGAGTACAAAAAAGATTATCTGAAAGAGGGGACTGAAAACTAATCCAGCGGATATTTCCAGCTTTGCAATCTGATCCCTTATGTCTTCGAATATACTATGAGTGGTATCATTTATGACTCTGACGGAAGCAAAACCTGTTAGTTTAAGAAAAAGCAACAAGCCAAACGCCATAAATATCTTTTGCGGGGCAAAGATTCAGTTTCATGACGGCAGTTTAAGTAAATACTATGTTGCGGTAGAAAACACAAATAGAGGAGCTTCGGCCCCTCTATTTACTTTAGCTGAATATTTATCACTGTGTAATTACATCCACTTCAGCATATCCTATGTTATCGTTATCCTCTGTATTTTTTAATGCCCTCAACTTAATATAGCAGGCTTTTGCAGATGCAAACTTTTTAATTTGCCAAAGAGGATTGTTCTTTATGTTTGAAAATTCACCCTCATCTACCAGTTTCCATTCTTTATTGTCGTTGGAAACATAAAACTGGTAAGTAGTGATGATGCCCGGTCCCCATAAACCCTGATCAGGAAAGTATTTGAAGCCGCTAATATTTTCTTCTTTGCCTAAATCAATTACAAGATCGGCAGGTAATTTTGTATCCTTTGGCTGGTGCCATACCGAATGCGGATCTCCATCAAGAACGGCATAGGCTTTTTCATCTCCTATTCCAATAATTTTCCAATCTTTTCTGGGGATATCGAATTTTTCATGAGACGCAGGGCTGCTTTTTCTTGTAGCAGGATCGAAAGCAATTGCTCTTAGCGCTAACTTCCCTTCTGTTTGAAATGGCTTTATATACTTTTTCGATTTGGTAGTTGGAACACTTCCATCCAATGTATAGTAAACAACCGATTCTGCATCAACCGGAATTATTTTTATTTCACCTGATTGATTCCTGATAATCGAAGGAGGCGCCAGCAGTTGCGGCGCATTATAAATTCCAATATTGGAAATTACTGGACAAGCTTTTGAACCGGTAATGTTGAAGCGAACCTGTGTTGCCTTCACACTTGGAAAACGAAGGATGCGTTTAAAACCGATCGTTGTTGCTTTAGCCAATTCTTTCCAATTTCCATCAACAAGCGCTTCAACAGTGAAGGCTTTTACTCTTTGTCCCAAACGAAGATTCTCCTGTACTAAAAACCGATTGAATGTAGTTGGTTTGCCAAGATCAATTGTCAACGAAGCTTTTGTTACATCATCATCAGTAGTCCAATAAGTTTCGTTATTACCATCTATGGCTTTAGCTGCATCAAATTGTTTTGAATTGCCACGAACATTGGACGCTGTTGCTTTTGATTTTGCAGCAAGATTCACAGCAAATGCTTCTTTCACTGCTTTTGCAAATCCAAGCGCCGCTTTTTCATCGTTCGGATGAATTAACCCATTTGGCATGATGGGAAAATTGAGAAGCAATGAGCCATTGCGCCCAATAGAATTGTAGTAAGTGTCCATTAATTGAGGCACTGTTTTTACTTTAGCATCTTCATTCGGATGATAGAACCATTCCGGCCTTATTGAAGTGTTACTTCTGCAGCTACCCATGAGTTTCCATTTTCTACACCATAGTGCAGCATATTCCACGGAACTT
>CAMLEX010000208.1 GCA_946479055.1 uncultured Bacteroidota bacterium
ACCTGCGGGCAGTATACTATCATCTTGCTTTTATTTTTCTATAAATAGTCTTCGCATTTTTTTATGTGAATTGCTTGTAGCGATAACATTTCATACCCTAATCATTAACAAATGGCATACATGGTTGCACAGAGTTGGATGTAAATTCAGTTAACGATTTTTTTCACTTAAAAACTTGCGTATGAAAAATTTTAAACTCTTCCTGAGCTGCTATGCTATTTTTTTATCCTTTCAAATTCAGGCACAAACATCTCAACCCTACAACTGGAAAAACGTGCAGATTGTAGGTGGTGGATTTGTACCGGGCATTGCATACAATGAGTCCGAAGCCGGACTTGTTTATGCCCGAACAGATATCGGTGGTGCCTACCGGATGGATCCGGCTACCAGCCGATGGATTCCTTTAACCGACTGGATTGGATGGGACGATTGGAATCTGACAGGTATTGTTAGCCTGGCAACAGACGCGGTAGATCCCAACCGTCTTTACCTTGCCGCCGGTACCTACACCAACAGTTGGGATCCCAATAACGGAGCCATTCTCCGATCTACAGACAGGGGTAATACATTTCAAATTTCTCCCCTCCCATTTAAACTCGGTGGCAATATGCCCGGGCGTGGTATGGGTGAACGTTTGGTTATTGATCCCAACAATAACAGTATCCTTTACCTGGGTGCACCAAGCGGTAATGGACTTTGGAAGAGTACCAACTCTGGTGTTAACTGGGCAAAGGTTACAAGTTTTCCAACTGCCGGAACTTATATTGAAGATCCTAACGATGTAAATGGTTACCTGAACGACATCCAGGGAATTGTATGGATAACATTTGACAAAAGAACAGGAACAGCAGGCAACACAACACAAACTATTTATGCAGGTGTTGCCGACAAAGGGAATAGTATTTACAGAAGTACAGATGGTGGGGCAACCTGGTCTGCCCTTGCCGGCCAGCCGACTGGTTATGTTCCGCATAAAGGCAAATTGGATGAGGTAAATGGATATTTATATGTCACTTATAGCGACAACGGTGGCCCGTATGGTGGTGGTAAGGGCCAGGTGTGGAGATATGCTACAGCAACTGGTGTGTGGCAAGAAATAAGTCCTGTTCCGGTTAGCAGTGGTGATAACTATTTTGGCTATAGCGGTCTTACAATCGACAAGCAACATCCAAACGCAATTATGGTAACGGGTTATAGCTCGTGGTGGCCTGATACACATATCTGGCGGAGCCTTGATAATGGAAATACCTGGACCCGTATCTGGGACTGGACACGTTATCCTAACCGTTCCTTCCGCTATACGATGGATGTTGCAGCGTCACCCTGGCTGTATTGGGGTGGTGCAAGCGGTGGTGGCAGACCCGGCGCTGAAGTTTTTCCAAAGCTTGGCTGGATGACGGAATCGCTGGAAATTGATCCATTCAATTCTAACAAAATGATGTATGGCACCGGTGCTACTATTTTTGGTAGCGATAATTTGACGGAGTGGGATGCAGGAAGACAAATTACTATCAAAGTAAAAGCACAGGGCTTGGAGGAAACTGCTATACAGGAATTAGTAAGTCCACCTACGGGTCCTCAACTACTCAGTGGCATGTATGATATCTATGGTTTTACACATCAGAATGTTGATGTTGTACCGACTGCTTTTTTTGAAGGCCCAAGGATTGCCACCGTTAGCATTGATTATGCTGAGCTAAAACCAACTTACCTATTTCGTGTGGGCCAGGGAAGTACTGCAGACGCAATTAAAGCAGCGGGATACTCAACAAATACAGGCACAAGCTGGACTGCTGTAACAGGACAACCCAGTGGAGTAAATAACGGTGAGGGCACCTGCGCTGTTAATGCCACAGGAACACGAGTGGTATGGAGCCCAAATGATGCTGCAGTATCTTATTCTGCTAATAATGGTAAAACCTGGACAGCCTGTGTTGGTATTCCTTCCGGAGCAATCGTTAAGTCAGACCGGGTAAATGCCAATAAATTTTATGGCTTTAAGAATGGTACTTTCTATGTAAGCACTAATGCTGGCGCCAACTTTACGGTAGCCGCCACTGGTCTTCCCGCATCTGCACAGTTCAGAGCAGTGGCAGGAAAGGAAGGCCATATCTGGCTGGCAGGATATACTACAGGAATGTGGCGGTCCACCAATTCAGGAACAAGCTTTACCCAGCTAGCCAATGTGGAAGAAGCAGACAATATCGGTTTGGGCAAAGCAGCGCCCAATCAAACCTATATGGCTATTTATACCAGTGCCAAAATTGGCGGGGTCAGGGGAATTTTTCGCTCCGATAATGAAGGAGTTTCCTGGGTACGCATTAACGACGACCAACATCAATATGCATGGACTGGCAAGGTGATCACCGGCGATCCGCGGATTTATGGACGGGTTTATTTTGGCACCAATGGCCGTGGCATCATCTATGGTGATATCCAAACAACCCAACTTTCTAAACCTATGGTAAGCGTTAAGGCAGTGGAAACGGAAATGCAATCAGAATATGAAAGTTTAAAACTCAGTCCTAATCCTTCCTTGGGATATCAGTTTTTAATCAATTATCCCGGAGAAAAAAGAACGAGAATGAATCTGTTTGTAACGGATGCGAATGGAAGGACAGTTTATCAACAAAAACTGAGCTCCGTTGATTTTGAAAGCAACCAAACATTGATCAGGCTGCCCAAAAAATTATCCGGAGGACTTTACCTGGTTAGTATCAGCAATGGTGAGAAAACTTATAGCACAAAGCTTGTTGTTTATTAAACTGCTGATGCAGTCATTCATTTAAAAGCCTTATTAAAGCCAACCTTGACGGGTTGGCTTTTTCTTTCCGACTCACTTGGTTTTTATCATTTTCTTTAAACATTCTCCCAGATCAAATGATTGATCCAGCCCTTTTTTTGTTGTAACTTAGGATATACATTTTCCGGCCTATAAGACTTCACTTTCAGAACTGATTCTTTCTTCAAAAATCCTTACCTGGAAACCAGCCATACAATTTCGAATCACTTCTAAAAATAAACTTATGAAACCTTTTTACCTGTTCACTGTGGTTATGGCTATCAGTATCTGCGGTTCAGCACAAATAAAAGGAGGATTTTCTTACTCCTTCTCATTACCCCTGCATGAAATGAAAGAGAATATCAGGCCGGTCCACAGCTTGAATATTTCTTTTCTTTCACAAGTTAAACGACTCAGCAAACTTTCATGGGGCATTGAGGGCAGTTTTGGACAGTATGCCGCCTTTAGAAAAGACCAGGACATACGTTTCCCCGATGGATCGGGTATTAGCACCGAGGTCAGTTACAGCAGCAATGTAGTTTCCGGCGGGATATTAACCCGTTTAAATTTATTTAAAGAAAAAAAAATGAACCCTTACCTGGTGGGTAAATTGGGTTATGCCAGTTTTTTCAGTACTGTTACTGTTGCGGATCCGGAAGACGATGCTGATTGCAAACCGCTTGATAGGAAAACACCGGTGAGTGATCATAGTTTCTTTGCCTCATATGGGGCGGGGCTGCAAATAAATATAAGCAGTAAGAAAAAAACAAAAAATGCCTGGATTGATATTTCAGTGAGCCAACTGCATGGCACCAAACTGGATTATATCAATATAAAAGACATCAAAGATCATGTTCACAATGATCCCAATAATCCTGCACCTCCTATGGACAAGAGCGTTCCATTAAACATACGTTTTGTGAATGTGTCCACGCAAGCGATTCATGAACATCAATTGGCGGAAGTATATAACAGTCCGTTACGATTACTGGAAATCAAAGCAGGCGTAGTATGGCGATTGGATAACTGATTTAACGGTAATAAGAGATTACCACATAAAAACAGATTTACTCCAAACGAAAAAACCAGCCCAAAGCTGGTTTTTTTTAATCCATAGATTAATTCATTTAAGAACCGTAAATAGCCCAGACGGTAATAATAGTGGCGGTAATAAGAAAGACTGATGCAATGATAATAGTAGCAACTACATTTTCATCGTGTAAAAGAGTGTTGAGTTTTTTCATACACAAAAGTTTTAAAATGTAAAAAAGTAGGATAGAAAGCTTCAGAGGTGTAACGGAGTTCTCGGAATAATAAATCTTCTGTGCTTTACAAAGGGGCGGGGATAACGCAAATCTACCGAATTCTTAAATACCTGTCAAAGAAGTTTGATATATTTTCTTGGCCGGCTGGTCTTCCGAAAAAGCATGAATACAACCCGATGCAACAGTTTACTTATTTTTTTTCAGCAGCCCATCCACTGTTGCATTAAATTCTTTTTTGAATTCTTCATAATGCTTACCGCTGCCCGGGCCATAAAAAGAAGAGTGAATCTCCTGCACATTTCCTTTTCTGTCAAGAAAGATAGTGGTAGGAAAACTTTTTATCGGCGTTATCTGTGGCAAAGTTTTTTCAGTTTTCAATGAATCATTAACCGACACTCCCGTTATGAGCATCGGATATTTTACATTAAACAACTTCTGGAATTTTCTTAAACTTTTCTGTGACCGCTGAAAATCCGTGCTGTACTCATAAGCCAAAGACACAATTTCTATTCCCCTGCTCTTGTTCCTGTTATAATAGTCACTCAGGAACTTTGTTTCATCAAGGCAATTGGGACACCAGCTTCCCATGATCTGAATGATGACCACTTTATCTTTAAACCGTTCATCACTTATAGAAACTTTGGTGCCATCAATATCATTGAAAGCAAAATCAAGTTTTGAATATCCTTCTTTCAGTTGAGGAGCAATTCCTTCAGGCAGCCCTGCATTATTATTCTTTTCGGCAATCCATGTTTCCTTACCAGCAATACCCGAACCAAAAAAACCTTCAGCAATTTTATTTGCATGTACAATTTTTGCAGAAAACGTATAGGCATGTGCACCGTCAAAAGTAGAGAGATGCAGTAGATCACCCGTAACGACACCCTGCAGGTAGCGGTAATCACCTGTTGGTGTTAAAAAAGTGCCCGTGAGGTTATTCCCTTTTTGCACAAACTCTGCCACTGCAGGCCTTGTAGTTCCATTGGCCCTTGTAATGGTCACCGACCACCTTCCGCTGATATTATTTTTTGCAGCACCCTGTGAAGCATCAAATCTTTTTTTGTCTGGCATCGCCACAAAGGGCCATTGCTGCGTTTTAACTGCAGTACCTTTTAGCCATATACCTTTCAGCGAACCATCCGGCTGCATCTGCGTTTTAAACTCAGATTCAAATACTGGCATCCGGAAAAAAACCGAGTCATCTTTTATTTTCAGTTCTCTTACAACAATCTTTTCTGATGCATTGATAATGTACAATTGAGTTTGGTTACCAGAGCCCTTAATTTCCATATTGAAAACAACTTCCTTTCCATCTTCCCGGTAAAGGATGCCGCGATAATCGCCGGCCTTTGGCTGGGCATTTAAAAAAAATGAAATAAAGCTTAATCCAATAGCAATGAATAAGTTTTTTATCATGCACGGTTTTTTGATAATGCAATACTAAAATAAAACAATGGATACTGTCAGTCGGTTGATGACAACAGGCAAATAAACAGTATTTCAACAGGATTGTTGTGTCACTGCGCTATGCCAGGCAAGACCAAAAAATCAGTACTTTTATTTCTTCAAATTCCAATAAAATGTGGACATGTCCGATATGTAATCAGCAGTTCGTAAAAACCAACCAATCACATTCCTGTAAAGACAAAACCATGCAGGATTTCCTGAATGGTAAATCTGCTAATACATTGGAATTGTTTGACTACTTTATAGAACAATACAAATTGATTGGAGATATTTCTGTTCACCCGACAAAATCCATGATCGCTATTGGCAACAAAACCCGCTTTGCCTACATTACGCAGTTAGGTAAGAACTTTATTGATATCGTATTCCCATTTAAGCAATCATATGATGACAACCTGTGTTTTACCAAGATAAAACCAGTGCCCGGCAGCGACGATTACAATCATTACTTCCGTATGTATTTTAAAGAAGATTTGAATGCGGAAATCAGAAAGTACATGAAGCTTGCCTATAAATTGGCCAGCAGATCTTATGGTGAAGACACAAAAGATAACTAAGCTTATCTATGGATCAGTGGCGACATACCAGTCATAAACATACTACTGCTATTGTTTCTTCGTTTTATTAACCGACCTCTTTATTCCTTTTTCTATTTCAACAACAAGAAATACCATACCAGAAACAACGGTAACGATTAATAATTCGGCAAGTGTAAGCGGCTGCGTATGAAAAAATGTATTGAGAAAAGGAATATAAATAACGGCAAGTTGCAATAACACGGTACCCAATACGGCAAACAATAATGGTTTATTACTTAGTAATCCTAATTTAAACAACGATCTTGTTTCACTCCGGATAGCCATTACATGCCAGAGCTGGCAGAAACAAAGCACTGTAAATACCATAGTTTGCCAATGCGTATCGCTTGCTTTTATTGCAAACCATTGTGTAGCTACAGTAAGTGCTCCGATAAATATACCCACCCACAATACATGAATGCCAAGACCTTTTGCAAAAATACTTTCATCAGGATGACGGGGCGGCCGTGACATCGTATCCTTCTCAGATGCTTCGGCAGCAAGAGCCAATGCAGGCAGTCCATCTGTAACCAGGTTGACCCATAAAATATGAACAGGTAATAAGGGAATAGGCAAGCCGATCAAAGGAGCTAAAAAGATCGCCCAGATCTCCGCTGTATTACCTGTAAGAATATATTTAATGAACTTGCGGATATTATCATAAATACGCCGCCCTTCTTTTACCGCTTTTACAATAGTTGCAAAATTATCATCCAGCAGGATCATATGCGCTGCTTCTTTGGTAACATCTGTACCGGTGATGCCCATAGCTATGCCGATATTCGCTTTTTTTAAAGAAGGCGCATCATTTACTCCATCACCTGTCATGGACACAAATTGATTTCTTTCCTGTAATGCCTCTACGATCTTCAGTTTTTGTCCCGGTGATACTCTTGCATAAACTCTTATCTGTTCTATTTCCTGTTTCAGTTTTTCATCATCCTTGCTTTCCATATCTTTCCCCGTTACCACTTTCTGATCATCATTATCAATAATTCCAATTTGCCTTGCAATAGAAGCTGCGGTCAATGGATGATCTCCTGTGATCATGACAGGTACAATGCCTGCGGTCTTGCATTGGGCAATAGATTCTTTTGCTTCTTCCCTGGGCGGATCTATCAATCCTACTAACCCAATAAAATGCAGATCCTTTTCTATATTGTCAGGCGATATTTCTGCAGGCAATTCCTGTATTTCTTTTCCAGCAAAACCAATGACCCGCATTCCTTCCTGCGCCATTATTTCTTCCTGCTTCTTTATGGTTTCTTTCAATGCCGCATCTTTATTCATTCCGGTTATTGTTTCAGCAGCGCCTTTTGTTATTACCCAATATTTGCCATCTCTTTCATGAATGGTTGTCATGGCTTTCCGGTTGGCATCAAATGGAATTTCCTTTACCCGTTTAAAATCCTTTTGTTCTTTAGCGTATTTTACCATCGCCGTTTCAGTGGGATCACCGGTAAGTTCATCTTCGCTTTTCTTTGTATTATGGTTCAGGCTCATCGCCTGCAATAATTCTTCTTTTTTAGCTTCATCATTTACCCATACATCCTGTACAGCCATTTCATTTTTTGTCAATGTGCCGGTTTTATCGGTACAGGTAAAAGTAACCGAGCCCAGCGTTTCTACCGCGTATAATTTCCGGATCAGTACCTGCCGTTTCATCATACGCCTTGCTCCCAAAGCAAGCGATATAGTAACTACGGCAGGCAATGCCTCGGGTATAGCGGCTACGGCCAATGATATAGATGTCAACAGCATCCTGTT
>CAMLEX010000209.1 GCA_946479055.1 uncultured Bacteroidota bacterium
CGGTTACATGCCGCAATATTAATAGCGGTACTATACTTTGGGAATCACCGAGCCCTTATCTGGATAAATGGCTTACGACTAACAATATATCAAGTAGCTATACTTCTACCCTTGTGGCTGATGGGGACTATGTATATTATGTTGAGTATATTTTTAACGGGCCTGATCCCAGCCCTGCACACTCCCTGTTCATCTTTGATGCTTCAACTGGCAAGACGGCGAAAGAAATTAAACTGAATGATGCCGAAATGCCTATCGGTACAACGTTTATTGTTGTGAAAGACAATAAAGCCTATTATCCCGCAATGAGATAATGATTGCTTCGTCAGTATTGCAACAAGCCAGCAACGGCATAAAACTATACATTAAGAAGCGATAGCAGCGACTTTGCATTTGCTATCATAAAAAAGGATAGTCCCTATACCGGCCATGCCCAGTGCCGTGGTTAGTGTCCATAAAATAAAGATAGCCCCGGCTCGTGTCTCACGAGCCGGAATCCTCAACAATAGGTTGCTTTGAAAAATGGGGGAAGATATATTTAAGCAAAAACGAAAATCATATATTGAGATTGGCGAAGTATTTTTTTGGACAGCAACCATCAATCAAAAATGGCAAAAGCTTTTATGGGAGGATAATTATAAAGATGTTATTCTTAGTTCTTTGGAATACCTGACCAACGAAGGAAAGATTGATGTGTTTGCCTTTGTTATTATGCCAAACCACATTCACCTTATATGGCGGACAAAAGAATTGAATGGAAAAGAAACAGCGCAGGGTTCTTTTTTGAAATATACGGTTCATGAATTCAGAAGAATGCTGTTAAAAGAGGGTGGCGAAAAAATATCATTATATAAAGTGGATGCGGAAAACAAGAAACATGAATTTTGGCAAAGGGATTCATTAGGCATTCATCTTTATAGCCGGGAAGTAGCTTTTCAAAAGTTGACCTATATTCATAATAACCCTTTGGCGGAGCACTGGCAACTGGCTAAACATCCATGTGATTATAAATATTCTTCTGCGCGGTATTATGAATTAAATGAGAAGAATTTTTCTTTCCTGAAAGATTTGTGGGAAGTGTTTTAGCATGACTGGTTCGTGAGACACGAACCAGGGCTCCAGGCCTTGTGCTTCTTTGTTATGGAATAATTAAATTATCGACCAGGCAATCAAAAAGAAATAGTGCCGTAGTAATTGCTACCGTTATTTCCGTAGTAGTTGCGCTTGTAATAGGCCAGCTATTATACCAGATAATGGGGCAGGGCGGTAAGCCGTAAATAAAATGCAATAAGACTGCGGCGCATTTATTCCTCTGCAGAGTGTCCAACTTATAGCGTTCCAAAGGCGATGATCGGTAAAAAAATATACCTTCATCCCGATAACCATCCGGATCAGTACTTCTAAAGGTTTACGTTCCGAATGACAGAGTACAGAGGAATATCAACACAACAGAAATCCTTGAAAGTTTAGCCCAATACTTTTCGCTATGCCAAAGCTTTTTCTTTTTATAATTATTGTCTTAACCGGATGCGGTTTGAATGATAGAATATATATAAAGACAATAGACTTAAATAAGGAGGCACAAGTTCACTGGTATTGTAACAACTTAATTGCGGATGGACTGTCTACAGACCATGTTGAAGTAAGTTACAAAGGGAAGAATACACCACTTTATGTCGCTTCTGGCGTAACCGACATCTATTATCATGAATTTAATAATACGTTGACCATCCAACTGGAAAACTCTTTCCGCAATTCGTCGGCGCATGGTAATATTCGTGACACCACAACCTTAGAATCTCTGCAAATTAAGCTTGCATTTGAGACAAACGGAGACAGCAAAAATAGAAGCGAGGATAGACTCCTGGTTTTGAAAAAGAATAAAATCGATTGGTCAAGCCCTCACTATTTTGACTCAAGAAATAACTAGCACTGTAGCAAAATGAGGCTTTCTACGATGTTTTACTGAAAGAATATCTTTACAAAGCTATCCACCCAAAAAATAAAGGCCGGCTTTCGCCGGCTTTATTCATCTTTAATCATTAAAACAAAAAATTACAATTCAGTCAGCGTTCATAGGATTTGGACATTGGGTATGGATTAAAAACCGGGTTTGGTGATATTGGCTTTGTAAAAGGGACAGTTAGTTTTGATTGACAACACAAAGAAACAACACAGGGGAGCCGAAAAAAATAGAACAGTTTATCATTTCAGGGTCATTATAAGATGATGAGCTGTGTAGATAAACGATTACGGAAGACTACGGAATGCCGTCGAGTATTTTTGCGCAAGATTCTATTCTCTGCGGAGTGTCCAACTTATAACTTTCCAAGCGATATGTCAGATGGCCTTGTGTGTATGGGCTGGGCGCAGCGCTGTGAGACATTGGCTGAAAGTCTTCATTGCGGACACTTAGGAAAGGAAAAAAGTTAGTTTCCATAAAATGAAGAAGCCCCGGACCTTGTCTGCCAGCCAAAATCATCTGAATTCAGGAAGTTGTTGTTGAAGCTGTGTGCCGACTCCTGATTTTTCTATAGTGATTACAAACTTTATATATAGTTTTTTGTAATTATTGCTTAACTGCAGATCAGCCTTCAATTGATTTTGGTCTTTTCTTGCAAATGCTTCAACTTTAGGATTAATTATAAGATGCTCAGTGTGACCTGATCTTATAAGAGCAAAATAGTTAATATGAATTATACGCAACTACTGGAACAGGTAAAGCAGTACGTGATTGACTTTTTCAAAACAAAAAGAGATCAGAAGCTTGTTTATCATAACCTGTCACATACGGAAGCCGTGGTGTCCAATGCTGCACGAATAGCCAGTTATTATCAATTGGGAGAGAAGGATACTTTTATTGTAAGTACGGCGGCCTGGTTTCATGATACCGGATATTTTACCGGTGAGCCATTGGATCATGAAACACGGGGTGCTGATATAGCAGCAGACTATTTAAAGACAAGGGGTATAGATGGCGAGACGATTGAAGCGGTCCGCCAATGTATAATTGCCACAAAAATGCCGCAATCTCCAAAAAATCTCCTGGAACAAATTGTTTGCGATGCTGATCTATACCATTTTGGGACAGACCATTTTCCGGAGCGAAATAAGCTGATGCGCAAAGAAGCGGAGTGGTGGCTTGGAAAAAAAATTGCCAAAGACGAATGGCGCAAGAGTACGGCACTTTTTATGGAAGCACATCATTACCAAACTGACTATTCCCGCAATTTATTACAGAGTAAAAAGATCGAAAATCTGAAAGCGCTGAAACAGAAAGATGGAATCAAAGAAAATAAAAAAACAGAACCCGTTTTAACCCCGGAACCATTACAAAATTCGCAGTCAACAATTGTCAATCCTAAAAAACAAAAAATTGACAGACCTGAAAGGGGCATTGAAACCATGTTTCGTATAAGTTCCAACAATCATCAGCGGTTAAGTGATATGGCCGATAACAAGGCGCATATTATGATCACCACTACATCGATTATTATATCTGTATTATTAAGCCTGTTGCTTCGTAAACTGGAGGATAATCCCCAGCTTATTATTCCTACCATGTTGCTATTGGCGGTTTGTGTTATCACCATGGTATTTTCCATATTGGCGACCAGGCCGAGCCTGCCACAGGGTACTTTTACACAACAGGACATAGATACCCGCAAGGTGAACCTGCTTTTCTTTGGCAATTTTTACAAGATGAGCTTTGAGGATTATGATTCGGGCATGAAGCAGATGATGAATGATCGTGATTTTTTATACGGTAGCCTTACCAAAGATGTGTATTCGCAGGGCATCGTATTAGGCAAAAAATACAGGCTACTCAGAAAAGGATATAATGTGTTTATGTATGGCATCGTTGCTTCGGTTATAGCTTTTACTGTGGCTTCTATTTTTTTCAGGTAACAAACTTATTTTAAGATACGGGGTTTATTTATAGGAGTTTTTCCCAAAAATAATTTGATATGCTTTTCTTTATCAAAAAAACAAGCGCTGTTGCTTTGCTGATCTTCTTAATTTTTGGCTGTGCAGGTTCTGGTAAAGAAGAGAACACCGTTAAAAATTACAACCTGGGTAAGCCTGATAAATTCCTGATGCCCGAAAGCTTGCTTGAAATTTCCGGAATTGCTTTTTACAAGGGAAAAGCCGATACCGTTTACGGCATACAGGATGAGCAGGGTAGACTTTTCCGGCTTGCCTGGGGTGAAAAAAAACAATACAATGCCAAATTTGGTAAACAGGGCGACTATGAAGATGTTACATTTATAAACGACCAGGCGCTGATCCTGAAGAGCAATGGCAGTTTGTTTTCTTTTCCTTTTGCAGATGCCATTTATGAAGAAGTGGATAGCGCAAGGGAATGGAAACATTTGTTGCCAAAGGGTGAATATGAAGGAATGTATGGCGACGAAGCCACAGGCAAAGTATATGTGATCTGTAAGAACTGTCCGGGCGATAATTCTAAAAATCTTGTTACGGGTTATATCATTCAATTTGGTGATTCTGTTTATCAATCCGGGACGTTCCAGGTAGATGTAAAACAGATCAAATCTTTTACAGGAAAAGTAAAAAGAGGTTTTCGTCCTTCCGCCCTGGCTAAAAATCCCGTAACCTCTGAATGGTTCATGGTGTCTGCAGTTAATAAACTATTGGTAGTTACCGATAGTAACTGGAAGATAAAAGAAGCTTGCTTTCTGAACGGTAATATGTTTAATCAACCCGAGGGACTTGCATTTGATGCGAAAGGCAACCTTTATATATCTAATGAAGGTGATGATCTTTCACAGGGAAATATTCTAAAGTTTGCCCGGTCGAAGTAAGTTGATAATAACATGGAAAGAAGGAATTAAACGAGTTGTAAACGGTCTATAATTCCTCTGCGGACTTTGCGAAAAACTTTGCGAATCTTTGCGGTTAGATCTTTTTATACCGCAAAGAAAAATACGCAAAGAGCACAAAGGCTCAGCATTTGGTAAGTGAATGGAAATTTAGAATCTAAATAATTCAACCAGCCAGGCTCCGCACCCCATTCAACGAGTAGCTGAAGAAATTGCGAATAGAAAATTTTAAATGGGATGAGTTTTGTTGTAAGCGATAAATTTTTTTAGTCAATGAAATATTTACTAAGTCTCATTTTCTCCATTACAATCACTGCAGCGGGTTTTGCACAGGATAGCATCCGCTACCGTGTCATTTTCATTAGTGATGCGGGGAAAATGAATGCAGAGCAACAAAAAATATTTCAGCATGCAGCTAATAATATTCTTGAAAAAAGAACCACTGTATTTTACCTGGACAACAATCAATACTTGCAGGGGAAAATACCGGCTGATAGTAAAGAAGGGAGATTGGCCCGAAACATACTCCGCTCAGAATATGAACCGTTGAGAGCCAGGGGAGCCAGTGTTTATTTTATAGCAGCCAATCCCGCCTGGAATAATTTGGGAACGCATGGCTCAGAAAAAAAAGATATAGATTCCCTATTAAAGACAACGCCTGCTACTACTTGTCCTGATCCCATAGAAATAAACCTCACCGATAGTTTAACCATTATTGCTTTTAATAGTGAGTGGTGGTTATTTCCTTCTGCAACTACCAATGTTGATGATAGCTGTGAATGTAAAACCAAATTGGATGTATTAGCAAGCCTCGATGAACTGCGTTTTAAGAACAGGGATAAATTTGTGTTGTTAGCATCGTATCATCCTTTTCAAAGCTATGGAGTTAACGGCAGCAGATCTACATTGAAAGATCATTTGTTTCCCCTTACGGCAGTCAATAAGAATCTTTACGTACCGCTGCCCGTAGTTGGTTCCCTATATCCTTTTTTTCGTTCCACATTTACTACTCCCAAAAATCTAAAGCATCCTCTATATAAGGAGATGGTAAAAACGATTGATGAGATATTTGAGGATTTTCCTAACCTGGTACATGTATCGGGTCGTGATAACGGACTTCAGTTGATAAAAGATAAAAAGTTGCAGGTGGTAAGTGGGGAAGGGGCCATGCATAGCAGCACAAAAAAAGGAAAACATACTTTATTTGCCAATGCCAGGCCAGGGTATACAATGGTGGATCTTCTTCAGAATAATACCCTGCGATTCAGCTTTTATAATTATGCAGGCACGGTGCAACAATCATTTACCTGGGCACTGCCTTATACCACGATACATGAAGTAGATACATTAAGTGATAAAAATATTTCCGGCGATAGCGTCATGGTGCAGGTGCATCCATCGTATAACGAACCAGGAAAACTGCACCGGATTTTTTTTGGCGAAAATTACCGGAAAGAATGGGCTGCGCCTGCTATGCTTCCTGTGATTCGTTTATCTAAAGTTCAGGGTGGCTTAACGCCTTTGAAACGGGGTGGTGGTATGCAATCGAAATCATTACGGTTAGCAGATAAAAATGGTAAAGAATGGGTAATACGAAGTGTTGAAAAAAGTCCTGACGCATTATTGCCTGAAAATTTCAGGCAAACATTTGCAAGAGATTGGTTGGATGATGCCACCAGTGCACAGCATCCTTTTTCAGCACTAATAGTACCGCCAATAGCTAATGCGGTGAAGGTACCACATGCTCAACCCGTAATTGGCGTAATAGCGCCGGATAAAAATCTCGGTATTCATGAAAGAACTTTTTCAAACATGGTGGTATTGCTGGAAGAAAGAGAACCGCTGGACAATTCCGATAATTCGGAAAAAATGAAGAAGAACCTGCAAAGCGATAACGACAATAGCATTCTGGCGAAAGAATTTCTGAATGCCCGCATGCTGGATATGTTATTAGGCGATTGGGACCGTCATGAAGATCAGTGGCGGTGGAAAGACAATGCGAAAGGCAAAACAAAAACTTACCTGGGTATTCCCCGTGACCGTGACCAGGTTTTTCATGTTACACAAGGACTGATTCCTAAAATAGCGTCACGGGATTATGTATTGCCTACGTTAAGAAACTTTGATCCGCATATTGAAGATGTAAAATGGGTGCTCTTTAAAACAAGGTTTGTAAATGCTTATCCTGAATTTCAACTAAGCCGCGATGAATGGAAAACACAAGCTGAAAAATTTAAACAAGCAATAACTGATTCTGTACTGGAAACAGCTTTGAAACGATTGCCGAAACCTGCGTATGACCTACGGCATGATGTATTGCTTCAAAATCTTAAATCACGAAGAGACAATATCCCTTTCGCTTTGGATAAATATTACCGGTTTATTCAAAAAGTAGCAGACATACAAACCAGTGATAAAAATGAATGGGTACAAATAACCGATGCAGCCAACGGTGGATTGAATATCCGTATTTCAAAAATAAATAAGAACGGAAAAATAGAAGACGAGTTGATGAATAAGACGTATGATCCGTCCTTAACAAAAGAAATACGGCTGTATACACGCAATGGCAATGATAGTATTGTGTTGAATAATAAAACCTCCACTATCAAACTGCGCATTATTGGCGGAAATGATAGGAAGGCTTATAATGTTATTGCGTTGAAGAACAGGACAAGCCTTTATGATAAGCAAAATGAATCAGCTTTTTATGGTAATGTTTCACGAATAAAAAAACATATTTCCAATGATAGCCTGAACACAGTGTTTACACCGGTCAATCTCTATAATATATGGATGCCTATATTTTTGATTGGCCTGAACCTGGATGATGGATTTATTTTTGGGGCCGGTTTTAAATTTACGAAGCAGGAAGGGTTCAGAAAATTACCTTATGCCAACACACAACAATTGTTGGCAGGATATTCTTTTTCTACCGGTGCCTATCGTATCCGGTATAACGGAGAATGGATACACACATTTGGAAAAACTGATTTTACAATACAGGCTTTGGCAAA
>CAMLEX010000210.1 GCA_946479055.1 uncultured Bacteroidota bacterium
AAATAGCTGAAGAATTGATGGGGAAACTATTGGTTACGAATAAAGCGGGTATTATTACTTCGGGCCGCATTGTCGAATGTGAGGCTTACGCCGGTGCTCCTGATAAAGCTTCGCATGCATTTGGAGGAAGAAGGACCAACAGGAATGAAGTTATGTATGGAAAAGCTGGCGTGGCTTATGTTTATCTCTGTTATGGAATTCATCACCTGTTCAATGTAGTAACCAACTCCGAAAGTATACCACATGCTATTCTGATACGTTCGTTGGAACCGGTGAAAGGAATAGAGGATATGTTGCTTCGTACGGGGAAAAAACAAATGGATCATACATTGACGAAAGGGCCGGGGAATGTTTCGAAAGCATTGGGCATTCATACCATGGATAGTGGTACAGCATTGACCGGAAAAACAATCTTTCTGGCTGATGATGGTTTTGCTTATTCAAAGGAAGAAATATTTACTTCGCAGCGTATTGGCGTTGATTATGCTGGAGAGGATGCTTTGTTACCATACAGATTTTTTATAAAGGGAAATTCATTTGTGAGTGGCAAACCGAGGTGATATTTATTTATTAACTGTAGAAGCCGGAATTGTGGAATCTTTTATATTATCGCTGATAATATCTTCCGTAACAGCCACATTTTCGAAAGCATATCGCATTTTATTCCTGTCAAATTCTTTTTCATTATTAGCTAGCCAGATAGTAGCCACACCATTTCCGATAAAATTTGTAATAGCCCGTGCTTCTGACATAAAACGATCTACGCCGAGCAACAATGCCAGGCCTTCTATGGGAATTACTTTGATGGTCGTTAGTGTAGATGCCAATACTACAAACCCACTACCTGTTACACCTGCAGCTCCTTTTGATGTCAACATCAGTATACCAATGACGCTGGCTATTTGCGCAAAGCTGAGGTCAACATTAAATACCTGCGCTAAAAATATCATACACATAGAAAGATAAATAGTAGTGCCATCCAGGTTGAATGAATAACCGGTGGGGATTACTAGGCCAACGACAGATTTGGAACAGCCCATTCGCTCCAATTTTTCCATCAATGATGGAAGCGCTGCCTCCGAGGAGGATGTTCCCAGTACAACCAGCAATTCTTCCCGTATATATTTGAGAAATTTTAAAAGACTGATTTTGTACATACGAAGCAACAGGTACAATACAAAGAAAATAAAAACGGCCATAGTAGTATATACTGTGCCCATTAGTTTTGCCAACGGTAACAATGTATCTATACCATATTTGCTGATAGTATAAGCCATACCACCGAAAGCACCGATGGGCGCCAGCAGCATTACTTTGTGCAGGCCTTTAAAAACATACTTTGATATCTTTTGCAGAAAAGAAATGACGTTATCCCGGTTCTTATAAAAATTTAATAATACACCTGATAAAAGAGCTATCAGCAATACCTGTAACGTAGAATTGTCTTTAAAAAATTTCCATAAACCGAATGATTCACTGGTTTTGGTATAAGCGGAGATATCTCCACCTTTAACAACTGTAGTATCTACTCCATTTCCGGGTTGTATAATAAGGGCTACTACTACGCCGATGATGAGTGCAAACGTGGTAACCACTTCAAAATATAATAATGCCTTTGCACCCACACGACCTACTTTTTTCAGATCACCCATGCTTACAATACCTAAAGTGATGGTTAGAAAGATAATTGGATTGATAAATAGCTTAACAATACTGATAAAGCTACCACCGAGAAACTCACTCAATGTTTTGCCAATAGTTAATTCCTGTCCTAAAAATCTTGCTTTGAAAACTTTATCGATAACAGGATGCAATGCAAATGCTGGTGCAAAATGCCCGATAAGTATACCAGCAGTTATGGCAATCAACACCCAAAATGTAAGATTGGTAAAAAGCCTTCGCATCTTCAAGTCTGATTATTTTTTTGTAAAGTAAATGAACCGTGACGGATTGACAACAAAAAAGCATCCGCCAGATGGCGGACGCTTTTATATAAATTTTTTAAACGCATCAGAACTTCGGACAGTTCAACTTCTTCGCATTCGGATCGGTCGGTTTCTTAATATAGATTAAAGAAATTTCTACACCGCCTCTTGAATTGGACGCTGCCTTCAATGAAGACGTATTAACGTCGTAGGAAGCACCAAAATGCCATTCACCAAACTCAAGACCCATATACGGGATAATAGCATCATTGAAACGATACCAGGTGCCAAGATAAAAATTGGTAGGATTGTCTTCATTGTTATTTACATTCAGACTGAAGGCGCCGCCTAACATGGTGTTATGTGCTTTGGCTTGCATACTATGATTAGCCGCTACATGCAGAGAATTGTAAGTGCCTACAGGAATTCTTGCGCCCCCCTGGATGGTTGTTCTTGCATTCAATACAAAATCTCCTTTCTGAAAACTTTCTTTGGGGCGGTTGACATGATACATGGAAGCTCCTAGATAGAAATTATTATACCCGTTGGTAGATCCATTATAAATGAAACCGGTATTCAGATCAAAATAACTAAGATTTACCTGCCGGGATGAAAAACTCTCGGTAGTTACTCCGGTAAATCCAAAAGGTGTTAGCTGGTCTTCAAACAAAAGTTTACTTGTGTTTAACCGCTTGTTCATATAGGTTCCCTGGAAACCGGCGCCTATCTGGTGGTAACCGTTTTCATCCAGGGCCTTGTGATAGGCAACAGATAAACCATAATAAACACTGTTCAATGCTCCATCGCCTGCCTTATCACTATAAGCCATCAGGCCTATTCCAAACTGATCAAAATCAGGGATGCGATTTTTCATAATACCCATGTCAAATGATGCGGTCATGGTAGTATAGGCATTATTGATAGTGGGCCATTGATTTCTGTAATTGGCGGCAAACCGATATACACCATCAAACTTGCCGGTCATGGCGGGGTTCATGGTAAGTGGGGAAGCAAAAAATTGAGAAAAATTTGGATCCTGGGCTATGGAAACACTCACCAGGCTAACACAAATAATCAGTGTAGAAAGAATTTTTTTCATCTCAGCAATTAAGTTTTTTCACTTTTCAGACACCCATGTTATTTCAAGACAGGCAATTGCTCATAAACGTTGTCATATTTCTAAAATTGCCTTGCGCTGACACCAATTACACATTATGTCGGATAGGAAGAGCAAAATACAATAAATTCAAGACCTGCAAAAGACTATGACTGCTGCTTTTAAAAAAGTTTCGAGTCGTAAGCTATTAGCCGCGAGCTAAAGCCGCTTAAAAGCTCACAGCTTTTCTCTACATCTGCACTTTTACCCCATATGCCAGGTCTCCGGCATCACCAAGACCCGGTACAATATAACCCTTAGCGGTCAATTCATCATCAATATCGCCACACCAGATAGTTACGGATGGCTCTTCTCTTTTTACATATTCAATACCCACTGTACAGGCAATGGCGACAACGATATGAATTTCTTTCGGATGGCCCTCTTCTTTTAAAAAATGAATGGTTTTTACTAAAGAAGAACCTGTAGCTAGCATAGGATCGGATACAATAACCACCCGGTCTTCCAGCTCAGGACAGGAGATATAATCCAGGCTTATATCAAAACTGCCGTCGGGGTTATGTTTTCGATAAGCCGAAATAAACGCATTATCAGCTTTATCAAAATAATTCAATAACCCCTGGTGCAGGGGCAAGCCAGCCCGCAAAATAGTAGCCAGTACCGGATGATATTGCAATATTTTGCAAGCGGCGGTACCCATCGGCGTTTGAACCTCTTTTTCTACAAAAGGCAATACCTTGCTGATCTCATAAGCAGCCGTTTCTCCAATGCGTTCCAGGTTGCGGCGAAACCGCATCCTGTCGGCTTGAATATCCACATCCCTTAGCTCACCCACCCAGTTGCTGATAAGACTGTGCTGCTCACTTAGATTAATAACCATATTTATATGTTTGAAGTTTGAGGTTTGAACTTATCGTGTTGGCCGGAAAGTTTTTATAAGAGTAAAATAACTTTTAAACTATTAAACCATTAAACTTTTAAACGCTTTATTACTTTTGGCAAATCTAATCTAAAATAAGGTTCATGATCTACAGGGCTATTGGTTTAATGAGTGGCAGTTCACTGGATGGACTGGATATTGTTTTTGCAGAAATACATGAAAATGGGGGAAAATGGAGTTATGAAATAATACATGCCGATTGTTATACATATAACGAAGAATGGATTGACAAGTTAAAAAATGCTATTTCATTAACTGCATTTGACTACCAGTTGCTGCATACCGAATATGGGCATTATCTCGGGCAACAGGTCAATCGGTTTATAGAAGAAAACCAGTTGCACTATAAAGTAGCTGTTGTTGCTTCACATGGGCATACTACTTTTCATATTCCTGCTAAAAAAATGACAGCTCAGTTGGGTGATGGTGCGGCTATAGCGGCAATAACACAATTGCCCGTAGTCTCCGACCTGAGGGCATTGGATATCGCTTTTGGCGGGCAGGGTGCACCTATTGTACCTATTGGTGAAAAATTATTGCTGGGTGATTATGATTATTTTTTAAACATTGGTGGTATCGCTAATATCTCTGCCAATAAGGATCAATACATTGCCTTTGATGTGTGTGCTGCCAACCGGGTATTGAATATGCTGGCTGCTGATGCAGGAAAAGAATATGATGACGAAGGAAGAATGGCGGCAGGAGGGGATATCAATAATGCTTTGTTAGAAAAATTAAACGCCCTGGATTACTATCAGCAATCGTATCCAAAATCCCTTGCTAATGATTTCGGAACTGATACAGTGTACCCATTGATACGGGATGCGGGATGCGGGATACCCGATGCATTAAGGACATACACTGAGCATATAGCTCTGCAAATAAAATATGCTAGTGCCGCTGTAGAAAACCTCAAACCCGACATTGCGAGGAACGAAGCAAAAACCTCAAACCTCAAACTTCTTTGCACCGGTGGCGGCGCTTTTAATACTTTCTTAATTGAATGCTTAAAGGATCAGTTGAAAGAATTGAATATTGAAGTAATTATACCTGATGAAAAACTGGTAAAATACAAGGAAGCATTGATCATGGCGTTGATAGGCGTGTTGCGCTGGCGTGAAGAAACAAATGTATTGTCATCTGTTACGGGAGCAAGAAGAGATAGTGTTGGCGGTGCCATGTGGATGGGGCAGGAGGAATAAAATCCCTATTCCAACTTTTTCGATCCTCTCTAAACGAGTACCCCGCCTTCAGATGGGTTTGCAGCCAGGCACATTAAAAATAAATGCAAATAACGGAGCTGATATAGTCTTAAAATCATCTGAAACGGGTAGAAGATTTGCAAAAAAAGGGGATGGGATCGGGTTTCATATTTAAAAGAAAAATACCAGCTTTAATACAAAAATACTTCATGAATCCTATTGCAATACAACACCCAGTAGCAAATCAAAAACGAATTTATTCCATCGATCTTCTCCGGGGACTGGTAATGATCATTATGGCGCTGGACCATGTACGGGATTATTTTCATGCCGGTGCCTTTGAATATAATCCGCTTGATCTTGATAAAACAAATACTGTTTTGTTTTTTACAAGATGGATAACCCATTTCTGCGCCCCGGTATTTATGTTTCTTGCCGGCACTTCCGCTTTTCTTGTTGGACAAAAAAAGTCTAAAAAGGACTTATCACTCTTTCTTTTAAAACGTGGCTTGTGGTTGGTATTCCTTGAAATAGTAATAGTAAACTTCGGGTGGAACTTTGCCATTACATTTCCAACGATTCTATTTATTGTAATATGGGCGTTGGGTATAAGTATGATTGTATTGGCGGCATTGATACATCTTCCTAAAAAAATAATTCTCCTTATTGGAATTGCATTAGTGGCGGGTCATAATCTTTTAGACGGTATTCATGTTCAGGGTAATAATTTACCGGCTTTTGGATGGTCGCTCCTGCACGATCCTAACTTTTTTACCTGGCAGGGCAGGAGTTTTTTTATTGGATATCCTGTTCTTCCATGGATCGGAGTGATGGCCCTGGGATATTGCCTGGGCAATTTATATATACCAACCTACGGTGCGGATAAAAGAAAAAAAGCATTGCTGCTCATCGGCGGTTCAGCAATCGGCTTGTTTATTTTACTTCGTCTCATCAACCTTTATGGGGACTCTTTTCACTGGAGCCAGCAAAAATCACCCTTGTTTACCTTTCTCTCTTTCATTAACACATCCAAATACCCGCCCTCTTTATTATATATTTTAATGACACTGGGGCCTGCCGTTCTTTTTCTTGCCTTTACAGAAAAAGCAACCAGTGGTTTTGCAAAAATCATTTCTGTTTATGGCCGTGTGCCTATGTTTTATTACCTGCTGCATATATATATTATTCATTTGCTGGCTATGCTTTTTTCAGAATTATTTACCGCTTTTGACTGGAGAACCTGGATATTAAATCAACCCCTGTGGTTTAATGAAGGACTGAAAGGCTACGGTTTTTCGCTGGGAATAGTTTACCTGGTTTGGCTGGCAATAGTTATTGGATTATATCCCTTGTGTAAATGGTACGACAGTTACAAGCAAAGGCATAAAGAAAAATGGTGGCTAAGTTATTTGTAAAATGAAAAATCAAAATAAGACCAGTTAACTAAAATCGACACCATGCAACAGCAATCAATCACCAGCCAAAAGCGAATTGAATCCATCGATATCCTCCGTGGAATTGTGATGGTGATCATGGCGCTGGACCATGTAAGGGATTATTTTCATATCCAGGCAAACCTGGACAACCCGTTGAACTTAGCAACCACTACCCCTCTTTTATATTTCACAAGATGGATAACACATTTCTGTGCCCCCGTATTTGTTTTTCTCTCCGGTACTTCCATTTATCTGCAGAGTTTGCGAAAAACAAAAAAAGAATTAGCTGTGTTTTTGATAAAAAGAGGATTATGGTTAATTCTCATCGAGATAACTATTATTTCATTCGCCTGGTCATTCAATCCTCACTATAATTTTATTTTCTTCCAGGTTATCTGGGCCATTGGTATCAGTATGGTAATACTGGGCCTGCTAGTCCGTCTTCCTTTCAATCTTATTTTAGCGCTGGGTATAATAATTGTTTTTGGTCATAACCTCTTGGATATATCAGAGTCTGCTGCGGGTTTTAAACCCAGCTTTTGGTGGGATCTGCTTCATAGCTCCAGGTTTACCGCATATCCATATGCCAAAAACCATGTATTGCTGATCGCATATCCTTTTCTTCCATGGACGGGATTAATGATGCTGGGTTATTGTACTGGTATTTGGTTTTCGCCAAAGATTACAGCGGAACAGCGGAGAAAAATATTAATCTTTACGGGTTTCGGACTGATCCTATTGTTTATTGTTGTCCGGTTCATCAATGTTTATGGTGACCCTGTTGCATGGAGTACACAAAAAAACGGATTGTTTACCTTATTCTCATTTATCAATGTACATAAGTATCCTCCTTCTCTTTTATACATGTGCATCACGATAGGGCCGGCCCTGGTGTTTTTATCTTTTATAGAAAGAGTTCAAAATAAGTTTACCAATATGATGCGAACATATGGCAGGGTTGCTTTCTTCTATTATGTGCTCCATCTCTACCTGGTACATCTTCTTTCAGCCATTGCTTTTTTAATAAGAGGCCATTCGTTGCAGGAAGCAGACAACACCGCTAATTTTTTTCCCTTTTATTTTTTAGCGGCTGGTGAAGGTTATAACCTGGCTGTGGTTTACGGTGTATGGGCTTTTGTAGTCATTGCTTTATATCCCTTGTGTAAATGGTATGATAATTACAAAACCAATCATAAAGAAAAACGGTGGCTCAG
>CAMLEX010000211.1 GCA_946479055.1 uncultured Bacteroidota bacterium
AATACTATGACAGCTGAACTGGTGATCCTTATCCTGCTAATAGGACTTGCTGCCGGTGTATTAAGCGGTTTGGTAGGTGTAGGAGGCGGCCTTATTATTGTCCCTGCACTTATCTTTTTTTTAGGTTTCAGCCAGCACCAGGCACAGGGTACTTCGCTTGGTTTATTATTGCTGCCGGTAGGTATTTTAGCCGTTATCAATTATTACAATAAAGGCAATGTGGATGTAAAGGTAGTGGCGATCATGAGTGTTGCCTTTATTGCCGGCGGCTGGCTGGGAAGTAAACTTGCTTTACGTTTACCGGAAGACACTGTTAAGAAAATATTCGCTGTCTTTCTTTTTTATTCTGCTTTTAAACTTTTGGGTTGGGATAAAGCGATAGTAAAATGGATCAGGGAATTATTTTAATAAAGCAGGGAAAAGAAAAATCTTCTGCATCGCTTTCTGTTTCTAAATTTCTTGCATAAAAATTCAGTTATATTTAACTGTAGATAATTGAAAAATAAAATAGCCTGTATTTACATTTGGTACAAGACTGAAATATGAGAAAATATTGCCTAAGTATTCTCTTTATTTTATTTTTCTATAACGTTTCCTTTTCGCAGGAAGGTCTTTATCAATTCTCTAAAAGCTATTTTCGTTCCGATCCCCTGGTGGGATCATTCAGTGGTTTCCTGAAACACCTGATGAATGATCCCGCCATAAAAAATAAACAGATCCAGCAGCGAACAGATAGCACCCTTTTTTATTTTTTCGGTGAATATACCAGCTATAATCCGTTCTTCTTTAAACCTAAGCGGGTGGAAATAGTATTAGAAGAAACACCCATAAAATATGTTGATTCCCTTCCTGCAGACACCATACTTGTTTATCAACTGTTAGCCTATACTGATGGAAGCAAGGGACAACAGGAAGTAAAAAAAGAGTTTGAAAAGATCCATCGGCAATACAATAAAAGATTTGCTGATAGTAACTATCGTAACCTGGAAACTGGTGAAAAAATAACGGGTGGCCTGCATAATTATTTTGTATCATTTGCGGGGCTTGCTCCCGTTTCCACTATATGGGGCCTACTCAAGGAGACAAATGAATACGTTCTGAATATAACACTCCGTATAAAGTCGAAAGAAAACAGGACTGTATTGCCTGTAATGTTTTATAATAATCCTTAAAGAATGGCTTTACTTATTTGCATCACGATTAATAATTTATTTTATCAATCGCATCAATTCTATTTTCCGGATAAAAAGTAGTTTTATTCCTCTTTTTCAATAGCGCCAGCTATCAAAGCTTCACTTTCCATCAACCAGTTCGGCAAACCCGCATCAGTTATTTTCCAGCCATCTTCTTGCTTGAGCATTTTAAAAAAATAACGGTTGCCCCTTTCATCGTTGGTATCCGTATCATATTGCGAAGTTCCCCTTTTCCGAAAGTTAAACTCACGCAATCGTCCGTTGATTTTAATAAGTGAGGTAAACGCTATATTCTTTGGAAAGGGCATCGGTATTGAGTTAAGATGAAAGGGAGGCAAAGTTACGGGCTGAATAGTAATTATCAAGACTGACCTATAGTTATTACACTGTTTTTTGTTAACATTGAAGAAAACCTAGTTTTTACCAAAACGCCTCAGAATAAGTATTTCCCTTTACTGCCGGGCCAATTTCATTTCAAAAACCTGTTTCCAGCTTTTGCCATCACTACTTGAAAATCCCTGTTCAAACCATTGCGATTCATTTGCTTCGATGACAAAAGTGCATAACCAGTTTTCCGTTGCTACAGCCGGGTTCTTTTTTTTCTTTTATCAATAATGATATAAATAATGAGAATAAACAGTGATAAGGCTGCGATCCAGATCAATGCTTTTAATATTTTCCCATTCTTTCCGTAAACGGCCAGCAGTACAATTAAAGGTGTGATACCGGCAAGAGTGGCCAATATGTATTTGCCGTAATTCATTTTCAAAAGGCCCGCAACGATACTTAATGAATCATTTGACAGTGATGAAATGCGTGTAATAGCTATTGCGGTCACACCGTAACGTTTAATAAATTCGCTGGTTTTTTTCTGTACCTTTTCGTTCATCAGTTTATGAACTGTTACAGGTCCTAAATATTTACCGATCATATATCCTGTGGATGAGGATGCGAAAACTCCTAAAAAAGAGATGACCGATCCCCAAAAAGGTCCATAACTGATAATGGCCACCATCATAACAAATATATTGGGCACAACAAAAAGAAACATCTGCACTATCATAATCAGGATAAGCATAACCGGTCCTGCGAGTTTAAATTGGGCAACCCATTGTCTTATCCGCTCCTCATTTTCGCTGGTAAGTACATCAAAAGCTTCTTTTATAAAACTTTGAAAAGAAGGAATAATAAAATAGAAAACAACAAGAATTGCAAGCAGGAATAACGAGACAAGTAATGGCAATTTTTTCATCCGCTGTCTTTTAGAAGTACTGTTTAATGCCTGGTTAAATTTGCAGGATCCCGGGTTTCAGGAAACCCTGTGATTTATAAATGCAATTCCACGATCATCGTGCAAAATTTGCTCCAATATAAATCCTTCAATTACCCCGTCCCGGGTAATTCAACGAGCCATAACTTACCTAAAAAATTACGCAGCAAACGCTAACATAATAATTACAATGAAATAAAAAAAAATCAGGTCATTGCAACGGTCATAAAAATAGAAGACGTGCAAGGTCCATTTTTATTACCGGTATGCCATGATAATATATTGTCATTAATTTTTCATGACCCTAAAAAGAAAAAATTCTCAATCATTCAATTAATACAATTAAAATCCTATAAATAGCTGATTGAATCTCAAATAACAGGAGAAACAGCTACTATTTAATTCCCCTATCATATTATATTACTAGACACCAGGAATGCTTACTTCTTTTAAGAAAACGAGCCGCCATAGAAAATACGGATGCTGTATTCGTCGTTTTTATGGAACTGGATCGTTATCTTTACCGAACTTCACTGACTTATTTTAACGATTATTGCCTCATCGGTTTCTTGCCTACCTGTTTATTCGCTTGCATCTGCGAATTGCTCCATAGAAAATAAATAATTATTCAGTAAAAAAATAACTATGGAAAAAAAAGGATTTCTTATTGACATGGATGGTGTTATTTACAAAGGCATTGAGCCTATTCCCGGTGCAGTAGAATTTATAAAATATCTCCGGGAAAACAATTATCCCTTTTTGTTTTTAACCAACAACAGCCAACGGACCAACCGGGATGTTTGCTACAAGTTGCAAAAAATGGGTTTTGATGTTATTGATGAGGATATTTTTACTTGTGGTATGGCAACGGCTAAATACCTGGCGTCAAGAAAGGAAAATGGTACTGCCTTCGTTATCGGGGAAGGTGGTCTTTTGACTGAATTACATAATATGGGTTATTCCATCGTAGACGATCATCCTGATTTTGTGATCATCGGAGAAGGAAGAACTATTATGCTGGAATCAGTCGACAAAGCGATTAACATGATCATGAATGGATCCAGGCTTATCGCCACTAATCTTGATCCCAACTGTCCTGTCGGTAATGGAAAATACAGGGCTGGTTGCGGCGCTTTTGTTTCTATGCTGGAATGCGCTACTGGCAAAAAAGCATTCAGTGTAGGAAAACCCAGCCCGGTCATGATGCGGATGGCAAGAAAGATTTTGAATTTATCCACGGATGAAACCGTTATGATTGGCGATACAATGGGCACAGATATTCTGGGAGCAGGATCTATGGGTTTCACCACCATATTGACATTGTCCGGAGTAACCAATGAACAGGACCTGGATCAATTTGGATATTCACCTGATTTCATTATTCCGTCCATTAAGAGCCTGTTGGATAAAAAATTATTTGAAAAAGTAATGGTAAAACAAAAAGGCTATAACAGTTACGTCTAAACGAATTTATTGAACCTGGTATTTCAATTGATTAACAGATTAAGTTGTTTTACTAATGACGAAACGGACAGGAATAAACACCTATCCGTTCTGTCTTCTTTTGAAAAAAAGTATACCTCCTGAAAATTGAAAGCTTTAGTTATTAAAAAAACAGATAACCGGGACTGATTAGCAGTAAGTCCCGTGTTATCTGTTTTTACCCGTTTCTTATTGTTCTTTCTTTTAAAGAATGCTGATATTGATATCGCACATGGTAATACTCATTTGTCATCTTTTGTTTCAGATAAGAAACTTACCACGTCCCTGATCTCTTTTTTAGAAAGTATAAACCTCATCTCCGGCATGCTTGAAGCAGCATTGATCCTGTTTACAACCTGATCTTTGGATATCACATCGTTTTGCTTATCGCCTTTGATGGTCAGGCTGGTATTGTTTTCTTCCTGCAAAACACCCGACACCGTTTTGCCATTTTTAAGTTGCAGCGTAACTACACCAAAGCCGGGAGCTATTCGACCGCTGGGATTTATCAGTGCTTCAAGGATCTCCTGGCGGGTAAGCCTGTTTGCAACACCATTTAACCGGGGCCCGGCATTACCACCTTTATCATCGTAAGAATGACATCGCATACATTGTGCTGATTCATTCCGGTAGAATATCCGTCTTCCACGATCAGGATTACCGCCATTTAAACTTCCGGCATAAGCAGAAGCCAGCGTATCGACAGATAAAGTGGAGCTGATCTTTTTATAGCTGGCAATTAATTCTGTTGACCGGGTGCTATCAATTGCTTCCGCGAATTCAAGATAGATATCAGGAGATAATTTTCCGGACGACATTTTTTTAAGCAGGTCGTCAAAAACTTTGCTTGTATTTTGAACAGGTAAATTCCCCAATGTCAGCAAAGCGGCCTGCTTTTCTTCTGTGGTCTTGGTATTGATCACATCAGATAGTAATGACACCATCAGTTCTCTCGGGATATTCATTTTATCAATCAGATCAATACCGGCAATCCGTACACTTTTGTCTTTATCTGCAAGGGCTTGCTGAATAGCAGTGCCAATTTGCTCATCTTTCAGGGTTGCCAATACTTTTAGTGCTTCTACCCGAACGGTGGCTTCCTTGTCATTTTTTAAAAGTGCCAGTAACGGAGCGCTGGCTTGTTTGATCCCGATTTTACTAATGGCTTTAATGGCGCTAATTCTCACTATTGTTTCTCTACTGTTTAATAAGCCAACCAATGCATCGCCTGCCTTAGTTTTTACCAATGCAGGATCTCTTTGAATGACTCCCCTGTATCTTCCGTCAACCCTGTCAACTACTGAAGGCTTTGACCAGGTGCTTAATGCATCGATAGCCTCAGCTCTCATGTCCGCTGGAATGGTTTGTTTACCAGCATAGTCAATAAGATTTTGCAGGGCTTCATCTGTACCTGTTCTAAGGTTAGCATTGATGGAACGTCTTATCAATGCTTCATTGGTAAAGCGGGTGGTCTTCAATAAATTTCCCAACGCAGGCAATGCATCCTTAATTGAAAGATCGTCGTTGATAGCGCGGGCGGCTTCAGTAACCACAAATTCATCTGTGTCATTCAGAAAACTAACAATGCCCGGATTGCTCATTCTTCTCAGGGCTACCACGGCTGCTATCCGAACTGCACGGGATGGATTTTTTGCTAATGCAATGATGGGTTCTGCCTTCCCTATTCTTGCCAGGGCAAGGCTCCCCGCATGGCGTATATAAGCATCTTCATCATTATTACTTTTCAATAGCTCAATGATAGGATTGATAGCCGGTTCATACATGATTCTTCCTAATGCTTCCGCAGCGAAAAAACGGGCACGGCTAAATGTGTCTTTTAATACAGGAATTAATTTGTCGCCGGCTTCTTTGTATTTAATATCTCCTAACCATTTGGCAGCTTGTGCTCTTATCTCCGGATCATTGTCCTGCAACAACGGCAATAAACTCTTTGCATAGTTTTTATCCTGGCGAGCCAACTGGCTGACGCCCCAAATAGCATTTACTCTTGCTAATTGGTTGTCTCTTTGACCAAGTAATTTTTGAAAAACGGCATGACCATTTGCTCCGCGTTTCGCCAATTCAAATTGAGCTTTCATTCTCACCCTCATATCCGGGTTCTTCAATATTTCACCAAGTTCATCATCTTTGCTTTTGCTAAAATCAGTCGCTAATAAAGTCTTGGTTTGCTTCCGTTCTTCCGATGCAGCAGCATTTTTATCGTCCAATTTCCAGATGCGACCATAGCTTGATGTATTCCATCCATCAATCCAATCGGCAACATACAGTGATCCGTCCGGACCAAAATCAAGGCCCGTTGGCAAAATGCCACCGAGGACTTTTTTTGTTTCCCCTAATTCAAAACTTGCTCCTTTGGGATTTAATTTGAAACTATGAAGACCCGATTGGGCAGGGTTGCCAACAAACTCCGCAATGAAAAAAGTGTTTTTATATTTTGGGCTCAAGGCAGTTCCCGGATTGTACACCATACCCGTGGGACCATTGATAAAATTTTTGATACAGGGTGTAATGTAAGCTGGCTGCCCCTCAAACCTTGGCGTATACATTTTTTCAGCCATCCATACCTTATAGCTGTTGTTGTCCGGGTCCCTGTATTTGCCATATTGCCAATTGCTCCTCCAGCCTATATCAGCGCCATTTACAACATACACTAGCCTTTCACTTTCACCGGGATGGTCGCCATCGTTATCTTCACTGATGAGGTTGGCGTATTCATCAAAAACAAATTCATGTGTATTGCGGTTACCTGCAGCAAATATTTCAAAGTCGCTTCCATCGGGATTACTTCGGGCAATAACACCACTATTGGGATATTCCCATTTTTTACCGGTCTGATCCTTGCCATTAAAACCAATATCACCAATCTGCCAATAAATTCTCCCGTCAGGTCCCATTTCCACTCCAGACATACCGTGACCACTAAATCCTATATGAATGCCATAACCATGAGAAACAGAAGTTTTATCGTCAGCTATCCCATCGCCGTTCTTATCTTTCATTCTCCATAAATCAGGTCCCACAGCAACAAAAAGATCATCGCCATTTTTTAAAACACCTCCGGCTACATCCGTCACTTCATCATGAAAATCATCCACCACCAACTGCGATTGATCAGCAACTCCATCCCCATTTCTGTCTACAAGCCGGTAAACATTATCCTTTTCTACGGTCATATCTCTCCAGTCATGAGAGCCATCTCCA
Source organism: uncultured Bacteroidota bacterium (assembly GCA_946479055.1). The sequence goes on from CAMLEX010000211.1 coordinate 7,168, forward strand.
TTCACATCTTTCAACCATGTATTGTTTTTACTGTTTTCAGGTGACAACACTCTATGCAGAAATGCTCTTTTATCTTCAATTGTTTGAAGTTGTATGGATGGGATCTCCCAATCCTGGTGACTTCGTATGTCGAATTCGGAATTCTTTTGTCTGTTAGTAGTTGTATAATACAAACTACCGTCATCGTCTATATCAATAGCAATAGGTGAAATGACCAATGAATCAACGCCCCATAAACTTAATGTAAGGTCATCCGCCAATTCAGGCTTGATAAGAGAATCAATGGAAGCCGCCATCTTTACTGCAACAGCGGGATCCAATTGTTTTATTTTTTGTTCAGCTGATTGTTGTTTACATCCTGGCAGGAAGGCCGAAGCACATAAAAATAGTAAGAAGAAAAGAGTATATCTGTTTTTGAGTGCTTGAGTTAATTTTTTCATAATAGGTATTTCGAGAAACTAATTTTAGATTTTTGTGATAAACTTTATTATAAAAATTTGCAGTCTGATAAGCTGATTTCTATAAAAAATCAGGCCGTCCCGTATTTAATGAAAAATGAAACCCTTTTTTCGAATCAGAAGAACTGTACTGCAGCCAAAAGTAATCAGCATCGGCAGTATTAACAAGAGAGATGCAATTTTGAAATATTCCGAATGCCTTGTTACCA
>CAMLEX010000212.1 GCA_946479055.1 uncultured Bacteroidota bacterium
TAAGTTTTGTTTTTTTTCCTGTTTGATCGTTTAGGTCAAAAGCATGCTTCTGCAGCGTATCATCGCCTGTTGCAATGCCATATAATTTTTTTACTTCATCATCCTTTAAAAAATTCCTTATGATGATATAACCGTCCCTATGATAATCCGCGATATTAGCAGCTGTTAATTGAAAGTTTGTCATAGCATAAAATTTAAAAGTTTAAAAATTTAATGTTACCCAAAACCTATTCGCTACCTACTATTTTTCTAACTGTCTCATGCCATCGGCCACTTAAATTTACTTTTCAATTTTACTTTCATACCTGTCGCTGATGATTTTTTTGCAGCTTCAATGATCTCTAATACATGCAAAGCATGTTCCACATTGATCCGTGGCTCAATTCCTTTTACCAGTGATTCGCCAATTTTGGTAGCTCCTTCCTGCCATTGATATCCTTCGCTGTCCTGCTGGTAAAGCTTTGCAGGCTCATCCCATGAATTATCAAGATACACTCCATTAGTTTCCCAGTCATAACCAATCAGGCGAAGGTTTCCCTGGTCGCCGTATACCTGTATGGAATGAAGCTGTTGCCCTTTTGCCTCATGCCCATGGGGATCAAAAAAATTGAAGCCGCACATCACATGAGATATTACATTATTATCATGTTCTAATAGTATATGTGCATTATCTTCTGCTTCTACTTTTATCTTTCCTTTATCATCCACCGTTCTTTCAGGCTTCACGATAGACAACATCGCCATTATACTTTTTGCCGGGCCAAGCAAACCTGTCAAACTAGCCATATTATATACACCGAGATCAGGCATGCTGCCACCACCTTTTTCATAAAAAAATGCCGCCCAGGTGGGACCGGTATGTCCGTATTGTCCATGAGCACTGGCAAGTTTTCCGAGCTTACCCTCCTGTATGCATTTACTCATAAAAACAAATTGCGGACTGTTCACAACTGCAGGCGCACCCCATATCCGGAGTTTTTTACTTTTGGCGCGGTCCAGCAATGCTTTTCCTTCCGCATAGGTATTGGCCATAGGTTTTTCACTCCACACATGTTTGCCAGCCATCAATGCTTGTTTATTCAGGGTGCCATGCATTTGCATATCAGTCAGTGTCACCATCATATCAAATGGGACACCTGACAGCATTTTTTTAATATGAGGATAGGTGGCGGCATTCACATTATATTGTTTGTTTTGCGCAACAGCTCTTTCGTATTTGATATCACAAAGGCTTACAATTTCAATCAATGGTGAGGTTTGTAAATGTGGAATGTAACGATTACTTACACTGCCGCATCCAATAATAGCTACACGCAGTTTTTTCTCAGGCTTTTCCATCGCAAACCCTTCTAAGGAAAAAAGTAATACTGCCGCACCTGCTGATGCAGTGTATTGGAGAAACCTTTGACGGGAAATTGTATTACCCATAGTATATACTTTGTTTCTTTTTTACTATTAAGATCAACTCTACACTTGTTAGTTTTTTAAATAAGAACTTGTAAACCCTAACTTTTTTTTATCAGGTATATTCATGAATAATTTCCGAAGAAAACAGCTCTGCAATTTTCTATCCCTCTTATGATTGTATTGAGTTATAGTAACCTTTTTCACTTTTCAACATCAGATTCTAAGTCGCAATAGATAAATCCGATAAAATACAGGAAACGTTCTTAGAGATTGTAACTCTGTATTTTTGAGGTTCGCCCGATTACTTTATCCACGGACTTTCAAAACCTAATTTTTGTAATCCCTTTTTTATTTCCGGGCAGCTCATAAACAATTTCCATAATAAACCACTCCGGTAATTCTCTATCATCACAATAATTGGGCCCTGATCAATAGCTAAATGGCTTACAGCATACCAGTTTTTTGTTTCATTGAATGCATCTGTAAATCCATATTCACTCCATATTTTATCTCCAAGATTATTATAGAAATATTTCAATGCCTGCATGGAATATTCAGGAGTATAAGCGATTGCTGATAGCGCAGCAGTAGGTGTAATGGTGCCGTTATCATTAGTAGGAGAATGTGCATCATATCCATGATAAGTGTCACTGGCCGTCAATCCCCAGCTATTTTCTCCATAACCCTTAAATTCTTTTGGATTGTCAATACAATAAGCACGGTTGATCAGTGTATGGTTTTTATTTTGTTCCCAATAATCCGCATAGCGATCTTTTAGCCCTCTTGGATCAAGGCCAAGAAATGAATACTGCGAAAAAAATAAAGGACCGCCATAATCAAAACCCAGAGGCAATTTTATGCCATAAAATTCTTTCCCGTTCCTGAAAAAATTACTTTGAGCCCAACCACGATGATATACTGCACTGCTGACAGGATACCTTTCTCCCGATGCAGCCAGAACATACATAATAAGGCATTCATTAAATCCTCTTACCGGAAAATTCATGGCCCAGCCATTATTGGGGCTCCAGTGCCAATACAAAACCTCTTCGTCTTTGGTAAACCAATTCCATTCTATATCATTCCACATCCAGCTGATGCGGTTGCGCAGTTCTCTTTCTACTCTGTCATCTCCCGTAAAATATTGCCGGGCACAAAGTAATCCCTGGAAGAGATAAGATGTTTCTACAAGATCAGCACCATCATCTTTACGGCTGAATGGAATGGTTTGCCCTGTAGCTCCATTGAGCCAATGCGGAAATGCGCCGTGATAGGAATTTGCTTTCAATAAGAAGTTGACCATCTTCAGCAAAAACTTTGCAGCGGTATCTCGTGTGATCCATTTTCTTTCTGTAGCTACAATAACAGCCATGATACCAAAGCCAGTACCCCCCGTAGTCACAACTTCATTGCCATAATTGTAGGCTACATTACTTCTCTCTCTTGAAAGACCACTTACCGGATGAGCAAAATCCCAGAAGTACCGAAAAGTTTGTTTTTGTACCTGGTCGAGTAAAGCGGAATCAGAAAGATTCTTTGGCCGGTTAGCAGCATTGAACGATGCGGCTTTCTTTTCTCTAACCTGTGCAAAAGAAAAAGATGGAACGGCAACCGCAATAAAAATTAATAAGGCAAGTCTTTTCATTGATAAATGATCTTAATATTTAAAAAATCAATCTTCACGATTTGAGACAATGATTCAAACAATAAAAGAATATCTCCTCAAAATCTATTTAAATCCTGCAATCGTGGTTCTATAAATAAGGCGCCGAAAACCCTAATGCCTGCATACCGGTTTTCACCTCCGGACAACTGGTAAATAGATCCCACAGTAAACCGCTGCGATAATTTTCTATCATCACAATGATCGGTCCCTGATCAATAGCCAGGAAAGAATCAGCAAACCAAACGTTATGTAACGAAAAAGCGTCTACAAAACCATACTCCTTCCAGATTTTATCACCCAACACATAATAATAAAATTTCAGTGCCTGCATGGATTCCGTGGGTGTATAGGGAAAAGAAGATAAAGCTGCTGTTGGTGCAATAAAACTTAAGTCGCTTGTTGGGGAACTGGCATGATAACCATTTTGAATATCGCTGGCTGTCAATCCCCAAACAGAATCGCTATAGCCAAAATATTTTTGAGGGTTGGTTTTACAATAACTGTAATTGATCAGTGTATGGTTTTTTGTTTGTGTTGCATAATTGGCATAAGCATCTGTTAATCCATTCGGATCAATGCCTAAAAAAGAATAATGTGAAAAAAACAAAGGGCCCCCAAGGTTTGGTCCCAACGGTAATTGATAACCATAAAAAATATTACCATTTTTCATGCTACCATTGGATGCCCATCCATTATCATAAACAATCTTAGGAACAGCATGAGTTGTTGAAGATGCTGCCAGTACATAAGTGATCAAACATTCATTCCAGCCTTTTACCTGCATATTCATTTCCCAGCCATTCGGATTGGTAGAACTCCAGTGCCAGTACAATGCATTTTCATTGTTTTTTCTGAACCAATCCCATTCTATCCTATTGACAATGGCATTAATATCATTCCGCAAATTTATTTCTGCAGCGCTTGCATCATTAAAAAATTGTCTTGCTGTCAATAACCCCTGTACCAGGTAAGAAGTTTCGACAAGATCAGCACCATTATCATTGTTACTAAAAGGTATAACTTCTCCTGTGCTCCCATTTAGCCAGTGCGGATAAGCCCCATGAAATGTTTCTGCCTTATTCTTTAAAAAAGAAACCATGGCTTGTAATCTTGTTAATCCTTCTCCACGAGTAATAAAAGTTCTGTGGATCGCCGTAACAATAGCCATAATGCCAAAGCCGGAACCTCCGGATGTATAAATATTAGCGTCCGTATTTCTTTCTCTTATCATTCCACTGACAGGATGTGCAAGTTTCCAGAAATAGTTGAACGTTCTTCTTTGTACTGAATCGAATAGATCATTATCAGAAATGGCAGGGAACTTCCGGGATGAATCGATTCCCGTGGTGAGGTTAATGGTAACAGAATTAAGTAATATGCCTTTGGTTGAAGAAAGAAGTTTAGTAGTAGCCGCAACAGTGAATTGGGAAAACCCTGCCAGGCTATTAGTGGGTTGTATTTCCAATACAGTATTGTTATTTTCAAAATTGGTTGAATAAGCAACTGATCCACCATCTGCTTTTTTAAACTGAATACCATCATTCACCAACGACGCTTGTACAGGTTGCGTAAAAGAAAAACGAATCAGCGGTCTATTGGTAAGCCCTTTATATTCTAAACCATTATAAATTCCATTGACTGTAAAAGAAAGAGTGAAATTGTTTTTTGCTACATCTTCCTGCGAGCTTTTTTTACAAGAACTAATCGCTAATAAGCAGACTAAAGGCAAGACCACTATTACCTTGTTGCAATTATCAAAACAAAGAAATATTGATTTCATTGGAAGTGATTAAAACTTATAGTCACTTGTTAGTCAAAAAAGCCTGAAAAGAGGAAACTTTTTCTTTTCAGGCGTTTTGTTCTTTTATGTTCAAGAATTACTATTGGCCAGCTAATCCTAAATTGTACAAAGCCCGGATATGTGCAGCTCCTAATATAGTGTTGTAAACCCGTATCTCATCCACTTTTCCTACCATGGGCACTGTCCATGTATCTGCGGATACTGATTTACCCGGAATGTTATTATACCAACCGCCAATGATCACTTCGTTGGGAGTCTCAGCTTTGAAGGTATTTGTACCCCTGTTCTGATAATCGGTCGTACCTATCATAACGCCATCTGCCCATATCTGGATGTTGTTAGCAGAAAAATCATAGGTGGTAACTATATGTATCCATTTATCAGGGCCTGTTTTGGGAGATTTGAAACTGCTTAACCAAGGAGCATTCAAGTTATCCTGGGTACCACCGTTAAGATCGGCGAAAATAGCTTTAATGATTACCTTATTCAGTTCGCTGGCGGGGTTTTGTCCGGTTTCGATCATAGAATTTATGTTACCGAATAACTTGCCAGGTCGTGTGAGCTGGAATATCATCGTCGGAGTAGAACCATTATTTAATACGTTTACCCACTCACTTACCGTCCAGCTTTTCAATTTATCAGCGGTAAAGTTTGGGAATTGGGTCGCATAATAGACCCATCCATTAGTTAAATTCAATGCCTTTCCTCTTACACCGGCTACATACGAATCATTCAAGGAAGAAGTTGGCGCCATACCAGAAATTTTTTCATCCTTTGTATCATCAAAACTCCAGTACGCAACAAGATTTTGAGAGTATATCTGTTCGGAACTATCAAATCCATCTATTTTTCCGGCATATTGATCTGGCGAAACCGAAGGAAGATCGTTAGGATTTGTTTTGGAACAGGATAGTATTCCCAATGATATTATGACCAGGATTGCCAGATGACCTAGACAATTCCTATTTATTAGTGATTTCATATTACCAGTTTTATTATGTTAATAATTGGGATTTTGTTCAAGCACATTCTGTGATAAATCAATTTGTGCTTGTGGAATAGGCAGTACCTTATCACGATCATTATTGAAATTAGGTCTGCCAGAAGACTGTAGAGTACTGGTAGCTATATCCCAACGAACAAGATCGAAGAAACGATCGTGCTCCATAGCCAATTCGATCCGGCGTTCTTTTCGAATAGCGTTGCGTAGTGTGGCCTGATCAGTTGTGGTTACCGGAGGTAGAATAGCCGCATTACCAGCCCGTGCCCGGGCACGCACCATTTCAAGTTTTGCCAATGCTTCCGCTATATTTGCTGCGCCACCTATTTCATTTGCTGCTTCAGCATACATTAATAACACATCTGCATAACGCAGAATTCTTATATTCATCCACCAACCAAAACGATTACCAACGGAATTGCGTATAGAAGGGTTTGTATATACTTTTTGATTATAGCGTGGATTGGGCAACCCCATGGGTAATGTTTCTCCATAAGAAGTAGTCTCTCCCGCATATAAAATAGTTCTGTCTTTGCGCGGATCCCCAGCGTCATATGCGGCTTCGAGATAGGTGGAAGGAATATTAAAACCCCATCCCAAATCAAAAGCACCGGTTCCTCTGACACCTTGTACATTCGTATATTGAACGCCATACGCATCGGTAGATGGATTACTTGCATCGGCAGTAGCCTGTATCTCAAATACAGATTCGCTTGAATTCTCACCATCTTCGCTAAAGATTTTATCATAAGGAGTATTAAGATCATATTTACCCGACATAATCACCGCATTGGCTGCAGCCATAGCCTGTGGCCACTTACTCTGGGTCAGATAAACTTTTGCAAGTATACCATTGGCCGATCCACTTGTTACACGACCAATAAATTTTGGATCCCATCCGATTGGAAGAGTTGATGCGGCAAACTGCAAATCCTGTTCGATAAAATTATAAATATCTGCCACTTCTGACTGGGGAACATTTGATTGACTGGCAGCATCCGTAAAAACAGTATCTATTATGGGTACTCTCCCAAAAAGGCGTACCAACATAAAATAACTATAGCCGCGCAGAAACCTTGCTTCACCTTGTGCCTGGGCTTTAAAAGGCGCTGATGCTGCACTATTATCTTTTCCGGCCTGGTCAAGAACAATATTACTTCTGTTTATTGTATTAAAATATCCTTTCCATAAATCATTTACCAGTCCATTTGTAGGAGATACCGGAAAGTTATCCATCTGAATTTGGGCGGCGCCATCAGCAGGCGTACTTCCTTTATCAGCATCATCACTGCGGATACTGGTAGCTCCGACGAATCCAAAAACGCTGGTTTCCCAGGTACGTAACGTAGCATATGCCCCGAATATATATTGATCAAAAGGACCTGCCCCTGCCGGGTAAGGATAATTATCAGAAGTATATTGTCCCTGCGGAATTCTTTCTAAAAAGTTTTTTTTACATGAAAGTGGCAGGAGTGCGGAAACAAAAAGCAAAAAAAGAAACAGTTTGTTTTTTATATTGAAAAGCATTTTCATATATAATAATTTGTACATTTTTAGAAAATCAGGTTTATACCAAAAGAATACACAGCAGGTATGGGATAAGTTCCATTATCTGCACCAGCCGTGGTTGGGCTGTCAATGGGAGCTTCCGGAGAATAGCCAGTAGTTTTGCTGAACGTTGCAATATTCTGTCCGCTCAGATATAATCTCAATGATTGTACACCTAAATTTTTAAACCGGTTGGCGCCGAACGTATAACCTAGCTGAATTGTCCGTAATCGTAAATAATCGCCATCCTCTAACCAATAGTTGCTAAAAGCATAATTATTACTACGGCTACTCTCAATAATAGGTTCGATATTACTTGTACCAGGAGCTGTCCATGCATCTAAA
>CAMLEX010000213.1 GCA_946479055.1 uncultured Bacteroidota bacterium
CAGTGAAGAACAATGCAGTACTAATCCTTTCGTGTCATAATACTTGCAGGTGCGGGGACGGTTTTTCCCAAAATACAATTCACCATAAATATCATCTTCTATTAACGGTATATTATGTTTGGTAATGATCTCTACTAATTTCTTTTTATTTTCATCGGGCATGCAGCCGCCTAATGGATTATTGAAATTGGGTATCACCACACAGGCTTTGATCGGAAATTTTTTAATCACTTGTTGTAAACAATCCAGGTCAAGGCCGGTAATAAAACAAGAGGATACTTCCACTACTTTCAACCCCATACTTTCTATAGCCTGGAAAATGCCGAAATAGTTTGGTGATTCTACAGCCACCGTATCCCCCGGTTGAGTAACAGCTTTTAAACACATAGTGATGGCTTCGAGGCAGCCATTAGTGACAATCACTTCATCCGGTTTTATTTTACCACCCCAGTTAAATGCCAGCTTGGCTATTTGTTTGCGCAATTCAATATTGCCTTGTGTATGCTCATAACTGATGCAATGATCTTTACTGCTGCGCAATGCATGCATCACCGATTTATTGATCTTGGCAGCTGGTAATAAAGAAACATCGGGAACTGCCATCGCGAAATTAATCACTTTGTCATTGTGTGAAGCAATATCAGAATAGATCGAAGAGATCATTTCTTTTACACTCACATCGTGCGATAATGTATCTGGTTGTATAATCTTTGGCAGATCAGGAAAACGTCGTTGATTAAAACGGACATAATAACCCGACTTTGGTCTTGATTCAATCAATCCTTTTCCTTCCAAATGATAATAAGCCTGGAATGCAGTACCCATGCTTATTCCATACTCCTCGCTCAATAAACGAACGGAAGGAAGTTTGTCGCCGATCTTCAATACATCATCAGCGATCATTTTTTCAAGGCCTGTAGCCACCTGCATGTACAGGTGATCAGCGGTGGTAAAGTTTGATTTTCGCATAAAAAAGAGATTGAGGTTAGAAATCGGAGGTCAGAAACGAAAAACCACACATCTGGCATCAGTCTTTATCTGATCTGATGTTTGAGATACGAAGTGCTAAATGCAGGAAAGTTATTGCTGTAGTAAACATTCCGGCATCCTATCTCCGGCTTCTGACTTCTATTTTAATCTGATCTAGTCAAAAATACAAAAACTGAATCTGTTTTTTAATAACTATTTAAACAAAATTTGTGGAATATTTCCAGATAGAAGGAAACAGCAAGAACCCTGGTTGCCCTTCCACATTACTTAACAATTTTACTGTCTCAATCGCCAGGGACAGTCTGAAGCAAACAAATAAAATGAGTTACAAAATTATCGGGCAATTTATATAGACAACGATGATAAATTTTATGAGGAATTCCATTCCGGATCAAGTCTGAGACAGGTTTTGAACAAAAAAACAATAAAAAACCAACAAATGAAAAAAGAATTGCATAAAGCATATTTCGCCTTAGGATTAGTAAGTTTTTTCTGGGGTACTACGTATATAGCATCAAGGATAGGCGCGCAACATATGCCCGGTTTATTTGTATCGGGTCTGCGTCAGTTTCTGTCGGGAATTATCCTGGTGAGTTATTTTTTAATACGTGGATATCAATTACCGGGCTGGAATATATTAAAGAAAATTTCTGTGCAGAGTATATTTATGCTGTGTCTTGCCAATGGTTTACTGACCTGGTCAGTGGAATATATCAGCGGTGGGTTGGCTGCTATCATCGCTGCATTGGTACCTTTATTTATTGCATTATTTACAGTATGGTTATCAAAATGTCCAAAGATCACCAGGTTGATGATCGTTGGATTGGTGGTGGGATTTGCCGGTGTGCTTGTTATCTTTTACGATTACCTGGCACAACTACAAGATAAGTCGTTTGTATTCGGTGTCGTGCTGGCCTTGCTTTCCACGTTGTCATGGTCATTCGGTACAGTATATACATCCAAACAAAAGCCTCCGATCGATATTTTATTCAATGTTGGTTTGCAAATGCTGATCGCCGGAATATTGGTGTTAATCGCTTGTGGTATCACCGGTAAATATATAAGCCTGGCAGATGTAAACCAGGATTCATGGATGGCGCTGTCTTATCTTATTGTGTTTGGTTCGCTGGTGGCATATTCAGCCTATGTATTCGTTATCGGCAAACTTCCTCCAACTCAAGTTTCCGTCTATGCCTATATCAACCCAATCGTAGCTGTTGTTTTGGGTTGGTTATTATTATCAGAAAAAATGAATGAGAATATGATCATTGGTACACTTATCACATTAGGTGGGGTATACCTGGTAAATCGTGAATTCAAAAAAGTAAAGCAGTGAAAGGTCTAAAGTTTCTGAACAATCTACTATGTTGAAGCGAAGGGAATTTTAAATTGAAAAGGAGTTCGATGAGGCCAAAATAAAATAACAGGTATGCTCATCAATTCCATCTGACATCAACAATAAACGAATGAACAGATGAATGACATCAAAATTGTGGACTACCGCCCCGAACATCAACCTTCCTTTGAAGCCTTCAATCGGGTATGGATTGAAGAGTTATTCGAAATGGAACCGGTAGACGAATGGGTATTGACAAATCCTGAACAAGCCATATTACAAACCGGCGGTGCAATACTGATGGCTGAATATAATGGTGTACCGGCAGGAACAGTAGGACTTCGAAAAGTGGATAATGAAACCTGGGAATTTACCAAGATGGCGGTGGATAAGAGCTATCGGAGGTTGGGCATTGCAGAAGCAATCAGCTACGCCAGTTTTAAAAAAGCAAAAGCATTGGGCGCCAAAAAAGTGATCCTTTATTCAAACACAAAGAATGCAGGAGCTATTAAGCTATATGAAAAAATTGGTTTCCGTCATTTAGAGGTGGAACAGGGCGTTTACAAAAGAGCTAATGTGAAAATGGAAATAGATATAGATGTTGCTGTTCGTGCCGCAAAAAAGTATGATGAACCCGTTCAACTGTAATGTTTGAAGTTTGACGTTCAAACCTCAAACCTCAAACCTCAAACTCTAACCCTTACCAGCTATGTACACAAAAATTATCCAGGCTGATATTTCTCACACAGCCATCATCGCAACAATCGGTAAAAAATCTTTTCGCAATGCGTTTGAGCATTTATTCAAACACAGGGAAGAATTGTTTGAATACCTGGAGTATACTTATAATCCAGTCAAGCTTGCTAAAAGTATACGAAAAGAAAACAATGTTTATTTGCTTGCTTTCGTTGATGGCGAGCCGGCGGGCTTTGCCAAAATAAAAAAGCATTCATTAAATGACCAGATAGAGTCAGGAGCGCAAATGGAATTGCAAAAACTCTATGTTCTCCCTGAATGTCATGGCAGTGGTGTCGGTACAGCGCTGCTGAAAGAAGTAAAAAAACTGGCAAGAGAAATTTATCCTGACTATATCTGGCTGGATACATATGTCAGTAATGAAAATGCTGTTCGTATTTATGAAAAGAACGGGTTTAAAAAAATGGGGAACTCTTTTTTCACTATCGGTACGCAGACCTTTGAGTATTATCTTATGGGATTGCCCGTGGCTTTCAAAGTAACAAATGCTTGTTAAATCTTTAAATCAACCAATATGGAATTGAAATTTGTAATAAAACACGGGCAAGGATTACTGCATAAAAAAAATCGGTGTTCATTCTTGTGAATTGGTGTAAGATAAAATTTTATGCGCTGCCGTTTAATAAGTACGCCAATAAATAATCGTTGCGTAGTGCGATGTTCTTAGTGTTTCACTTACCGGCTATACTTGACAACTGTGGTTACTTTCTCATTACCGGGATTAACCCACAGATCAGTGGCAGGTGGTAGAAAACACCTGCCACGGCGTAAACTCCTTGAGCATTCTCAGGACTATCGTTATAAAAGTTTTCAAACCTCAATCAAGATCAGTAGCCTTTTGCCGTTTGTTTTATTTCCGTTTCTTCCTGCAATTGAACAATAGGAGCACTCTTTATTCTTCTGCGGGCAAAAGGTAATCCCAGTATGCTGAATACACAGCAAATAAGAGGAACTGCACTGAGAGGAGTAATGGGAATGATTGGTAATATGACAATAGACAGCAGCAGCATGAATTGAAAAATTACCCGGTTTCCATATCCCTGGCGAATGCATTTGTACCAGCAGGCCCTGAGCAAAAAATAACCGATACAGGCCACGATAACTCCCAGCAAAATGAGAGAATAAAAATGAAAGTCATAAGTGAATACACCAGTTGCGGCTGCGGCAATGGCGTGATAACTGTTCTCAAAAAGATGAAAGAAAATGAATACCAGGGTGCCTGAAGGACCAAACAGTAATAAATAAACTGGAACCGCTCTTGTTTTTTGGCCTTCTTTTCTTTTTATAAGCAGGACAAGTACCAGTGGCAACAAAAAAGTGAGTATTAAGGCTGCCAGGTCGACATACTCGTTAAAAAACTTATTCATGAATTAAGGGTTTTCATAAAGCTAGAATCTCTTGAATTTACAGAAAATGCTTTTGTGCATCAATTGAGAAATAGCTTGTATGAACAGGCAACAATGATTTTAAGCCATGATGGGTTTCCCATAAAAGTAACACATGTAGCGTGTACGGAGCTCTGAGCTGGCCAAGAGTCGAAATATCTCCACGACCACATGAACTAAGTACTAACCATCTTATTAGGCGATGTGGATCATAGCTAAAAATTTCGCTCTTTCTGCCAGCCGTTTTTTTTGAATTCTTCTTTTTATAAAAATGCCATCCCCTTTTTACGGATATCAATTCTCATTTGTTTAATAATATTTGAGTATAAATCCTTAGAATCCGTAAACGGAATTCTACAAGTAAGGCTTTGAATCGGTTACTTCAGATAAGTACGATGGTCTATTTTTTGGGGCTTCCAATGTTTGTTTCTTTGTTATATCAGAGCGGCGTTAAAAAATCCTTATCCTAAGTAAACCTGATCCGATCCTTTGAAATGTTTTTAAACCGTACCCTTATGAAAACAAATCCAATCCTTTGAAAAGTTTTTGATCCGTATCCTAATGAAACCAAATCCGATCCTTTGAAAAGTTTTTAATCCGTGCCCTTATGAAAACCAAATCCAATCCTTTGAAAAAGTTTAATCCGTACTCTACCCAACCCAATTCTAACTCTTAATCGTTTTTACGAAAACCATGTTAGCCATCACAAGGCCGGAAAGTTCAATTGATCTTCCGGCCTTCATCAATTAAAGGATTGCCTTCTCAACGTCATTGCATTAATAATACAAGTGATTATCAGAAGGCAAGTGGATACAGTATTCTACTTTCTTCAGCTGCTGAATTAGTATGTATGTAAAGTCAGCATACGCATAAAAGCTACATCACTATTCTAATTATTTTTTACTGATCTTATACATATTACCTGAGTCTGTAACCGTATACAGTGCGCCTTTATCATAAGCTACATCACGGAAACGTTCCCGTTTATCGGTCAACAATCTTTCTTCACCTACCACTTTGTTGTTTTTAATAACGAGCCTCACAAGATGTGCGCCGCCGAGGCCACCAATAAACAAGTTATTTTTCCACTCAGGAATTTGGTTGCCCTTATAAAATGACATTCCGCCGGGCGAAACCACAGGGTCCCAGTAATACACGGGTTGTTCCATTCCCGCTTTCTGTTGTATGCTATCACCTATTTTTCGGCCGAAGTATTCAATGCCATAAGTAATGATGGGCCAGCCATAATTTTTTCCAGCTTTTATAATATTTATTTCATCGCCACCCTTGGGGCCAAATTCTGCTTCCCACAATTCACCTGTTATGGGATGAAGATCCAGGCTCTGGGCATTACGGATTCCATAAGCATATATTTCAGGCATCGCATCTTTTTGATTAAGAAAAGGGTTGCCGGGTGCAGGTTTGCCATCTTTTGTTATTTTAAAAATCTTACCCAATCCGGAGTTGAGCCATTGTGCTTGTTTTCTGCCATCGGGCAATGAACGTTCTCCTGTACTAACAAAAAGATTTCCATCTTTATCAAATACAAGCCTGGAACCCAAATGCGCAGGACTGTTAAATGCAGGGGTGGCACGAAAGATGACAACAGGATGCTGAATCGTTGATACCGATTCACTTAACTGCCCTTTGGCTACGGCCATCAGGTTACCACTTCCGTTTTTTTCAGCATACGACCAATAAATAGTCTTGTTATAAGTAAAACCCGGATCCAGCGCTACATCCAGCATACCGATCTGTCCCTCGTTTACTACTTCAGGGAAGCCGGTGATCTTTTTTACCAGTTTACCATTTGCCTCATGAATTTGCATAAAGCCTGATTTATCTGTAACCAGTAATCGTCCATTGGGCATAGCGACAACGGCCCATGGCCTTCCTAATTTTTCAGCGATCTTTTCAACTTTATAGGCGGTAGCCGTTCTTACTCCGGCTACTCTTGTTTGTCCTTTAAATGCAGGTTTATAATTAGTGTTGCCTTCTTTCGTTTCAACAGGTGGCAATTTCGTGGTATCTCTTTGCCCAATTTCATTTGCTGGATTGTTATTAGCAAATCCGTACGAATACGCTGACAACAGAATAATTGAAATACTTAAAATGAATTTGATCTTCATAATCCAAAGTTTTGTTTTCTCTATTGAACAGGAACGTTATCCGTAAATATCGTAAGGTTTAGGCTAAGTTAAACCCTCAATTTTTTACAACCAAGCCGGCATTATTTGTTGAGATCAAACTCCCTTCCGACCTTACAGGGGTTAAAATAAGAATGAGTTTGCCTCCGCAATATTGCATCTCATCATTTACCCAACGTCAAAACGTATCATCCTTCCCGACTTTTGTATAATAACCCCGCCTTGTAAACAAATCAACTTTGTGTCGTACTAAAAACAAAAAAACAATGGCACAAACAATTTTAATTACAGGAGCTTCCCGCGGGTTCGGCAGGATCTGGGCAGAAGCATTTTTAGATCGTGGTGACAAAGTAATTGCTACTGCAAGAAACACAAAGGCGTTAGAAGGACTTGTTAAAAAATACGGTGATGCGGTCTTACCGCTTCAACTGGATGTTACCAACCGGGCGCAATCATTTGCCGTAATAAAAAAAGGCTATGAACATTTCGGTCAGTTGGATGTTGTTATAAACAATGCCGGCTACGGACTGATTGGCACCATTGAAGAAACAAGTGAACAGGAGGCGAGGAACCAGCTGGAAGCGAATGTATTTGGCCTGCTTTGGGTGACGCAGGCGGCATTACCCATCATGCGGCAACAAGGTAATGGACATATCATCCAGGTATCGAGTGTGCTGGGCTTAGCTACTTTGCCCACACTGGGTATTTACAATGCATCAAAATTTGCAGTGGAAGGATTGAGTGAAACACTGGCGACCGAAGTAAAAGATTTTGGTATCAACATTACGCTGGTGGAACCGAATGGTTTTGCAACAAACTTCTTCAGTGACTCTTCTGTATATGCACAGCCCATTGAAGCTTACGATGCAGTGAAAGAAGCTTTTAAACAAGGACTGACAGATGAAAGTTTTGGTAAGCCGGAAGCCACAACAGAAGCTATTCTTAAACTGGTTGATTCACCTAACCCGCCGTTGCGACTGTTCCTTGGTAAAGTAGCATTGCCATGGGTAAAACAGGTGTACACCGAAAGACTGGCAGAGTGGGAGAGCTGGGATGAAGTAGCGGTAAAAGCACACGGTTAAAAAACAAATATATT
>CAMLEX010000214.1 GCA_946479055.1 uncultured Bacteroidota bacterium
CCCCACCCCCGGGGGCCTTTTTGGTTTTCTCGGGCTTCGTTAATTTTTTCTGCCGGGGCGGGGGGGGCCATTGGTGGACCATCACTCCGTCAACACAAGCTAATTATAGCAGAAGCGTTTTTTTGAATACTAATTCTGAGAATTTAGGCAATCAATCGAATGACAATCATAATGCTTTTTCAGTACGGTGCATCCAAGACTAAAAAGTGATTCTCCTGAGTTTCTTGAGAGGATGATTAATTTAACATAAGAAATGAAAAATAATTACATTAGATACTATTATTGTTTTAAACCTTAAACCATGGCAAGATTACAATACTTTGTTGTTTATCATGAAAAAGAATGGAAGATTTCATTTCAAGGAAAGCATTATGGGCCTTATAGTACTCAAAACTTAGCGACACGAGCAGCAGTTGATGCGGCGCATGCCTCTGGACAAAAAGGTCTTGATGCCCAAGTATTAATACAAAGAGAAAATAATCAGTGGAGAACTGAGTGGACTTATGGAAATGATCCTTATCCACCTAAGGGATAATCCTAGAGAGGATTCATCAATCCGGTTAAAGGATTAAAAACATATTTTATTTGTAAAGCCATTTTTTACTCGTACTTAATTCTTTTTAATTCAAAATTACCATCTTCATCAACACTCGATTCCATTGTAGGCATACCTGAAATGTGACGCGCATTGTTGGGATTTTTAAACAACTCATATACGACTACAGTGTCTAATTTTACGTAACCCTCATCGACTATTTCTTTACTTAGGACGATGTTGATACCATGATTCTCAGTAGTTGCGCTTGAATATAGAATACCGACGTCTTCACCATAAAATCTTCTGATAGCATGATAAAAGGCTGTTGTTAAAAAGTAATTATTTCTTGTGTCATTTACCTTCCCTGCACATTCGGAAAAATAGCCGTAAAATAAACGACATTTCATCTGGTCATCAGCATCAAAAACTGCGTCAAGAAATATTTGAAAATAGGGAATGATGTTTTGCATGTGAATACTTTTTCTTAAGGCTTCATCATAGAATGCTAATACTACCAGTTTTATGGATTTTTGAACCATCCATCTACCAATAGTTAATGCTTTGTGCTGCCACTTGCTTTTTTTATCAAATATCTCCTTGAATGACTCTGCGATTGTTGTAACAGCGCCATTAGCATTGTCACCGGTAATAGGTGCGGCAGAATAAAACACCTGTTCCTTATCTAAGTTGAACCTTTGTAATGTTATAAGGTGGGGTCTTTCCGAGTTGTAACTAATTTCTGATTGTTTTGAAAATAGTTTAGGTTCATTTGGTCGGGCACGTAGTAAAAAACTATTATCATATAAATGAAGAGGCAAAGGCAATCTGCAAATCAGATCATAACAAGTATCTTCCAAAAATTGAAACGAAGGATCATCCTTTTTAACTTCGTTTTTTAGTGAAGAAATTAATAAATCGATTGTTTCCACTGAACTGTTAACCTTCATCTTTAATTCCTTTCCATCTTTAGTTAGCTGGTCAAGAGTAAAAATTCCGAATTTGTTTTTCATGAGAATTTTTTTAAATGCAAATTTACCAGTAAAACAATTGATTTAGACTAGTATAATGTTTTTTGAGCAGTCACTTCGCAAATGCTGAATAGTCTCCCAATAAGCGACTGATGTTTCGCCAGTAACACTTTGTGTAAGCAAAAGCTCTTTGCAGCGAAACCTTGTAATTCATTACAGAACGACGAAGAGTGCGACGCAACAGAGGGGAAAGGGATTAATTAATGCGGATGTTTCTAAGTGAACCGGGCACAAGTGAAGGTCGGTTAAGGTAGATAGTTTATAAAAACAGAACACTTGCGCCAACGGGTTTTACATTTATTTCTTTATTGGCGGAGGCGGTAATTTTTTAGATTCTTCTTCAGTGAACATACCCCAGTATTGAATTTTCCCTTTATAAAACAAAAAGGTCTTATTTGGATCCAAGAAATCACCGAAGATAAAATATTGATTAGGGTCGTTGTTCTTTAATTTAATATACAAAGGCCAGTAGTTGGAAACTGAATGTTCTGTAATTGGACCGCTTACACTACGCCATTTATCAACCACCCAAACAAAATGGGGGCGTGCAAATGAAACAAAGCCAGCTCCTGGATCATAATAGCGATGCATATCAGAAGAATCAGCAAAAACAAAAGGATTAATCCAAGGACCTTTCAGCGGAGCCACGATAAGTGTAACATGATTACCGACTGTATCAAAAACATAAAATATATTATTTTTCTCAGATATTGTATCGCCGTAAAAATTATTGTTTATAATAAAAGCTGTTTGCCCACCTTTTTGATTAGTGGAGTTTACATTTATCATGTAACTTTTATTACTTAACCCATACTTGTTTAGTAGTTTTTCAAAATCTTTTTTAAATGCTAATGTATCAGTTTGTGAAAAAGAGTAATTAAATAAGCAAACAAAAAAGCTAGTAATTATTGTTGATTTGGTTAGCAGTTTGTCCACCCGACTGATTATTTGAAGTAACGTTAACTTGCACATCTTTTTTCTGATTTGAAGTTGGTTGGTTTATATATTTTAGAACTGTATCCTTTTTATTTATAGAATCAGTCTTTTCGACTATTTGATTATAAACATTATTCTCGACTTTTATGTCACCTTGTGAATTATAATTGTTGATTAAACCACTATCAACTTTTTGCTCTTTAATATTTTGAACTCCATCACCTTTCATTCCTCCGGATGATTTATTTATCATCCAACCGACAAAAATGCTTGCTATTAAAAAAACTCCTCCGATAATTTGGCTCCTCATGGAGTAAATGCCAGATACTTTGGCTGTCTTTTCTCCAGAAGATAACTTTTTCACTTTTGCCATGATGTAAGAATTTGGTTTTGTTAAAGACACAAATTTACTGGATTGTTAAATGGAAATAGCCTTTCACATGGATTTGTATTTGCTCATCTGTGTTACTGCAGTACAAGAGTGCGACGCAACAGACGATGATAGTAGCAATGCAGCTGGGTAAATAGTCTTTGAACTGCTTTTTACGTTTTTTTTTGATGCAGTCGAAAATGGTCAAGTTATTTCAATAACGCCCTTTCCAACAAACCAAGCTGCCGCCGCCTGCTCTCTGCGGCGGCAGCTTTTTTGGCTTTATATCCTGTCGCATACTGCTACTTTGTAGCCTCCTTTTACAAGTTTATTTAGTACCATGTCTAACTGGTGAAATGGAAATATACATTGCCATTCCTCTTGCAAGCATGGAGTAATTTCCAAAGAAGTTATCATTTGCATGATCTCTGCGTCTTTGTTGAGGACTAAATAATTGTCATCTATCCTTAATAACACTATAGCTTCTTTATACTTCTGTTTTATAAATCTCCAGGTCTTTATTGTGTCAGGATTTATTTCTATTGGGTTGTTAGAGTTGTTCATAAACGCTGCGCACCTTTTTATCCGGCTGCGCCCCCGGTTTTAGATTAAGCATTAGTTAATTGTTCCTCATAAAATCTATGCACAGATCAAAAGCTCTTTGTGTCTTTAGCAAACCATTTCCGTAGATAATAGATTTTAGTCTTGCTTCATCATCTTTGTAATGCCTCACATTTTGAAAATATCCGGTAACCGCATTGTACGCGCCAAATAAAGTTCCCTTTGTTGTCTCCTGCTGCTGGCTGGGATTGGTCATTGCATATTCAAAAGCGGTATCACAAATGTTTTTAAAACAGGTTGATAACGTATCGTCTTTTTCTGCCTGTATATTCTGCAATACTTCTTTATTGGGCACCATTGCCAGTTGTATCAATTTCTTTAATTGAGGATCTGTTATTTTAATAGTTGCCCACCTGTTAAATATTTGTTCCAGTTCATAAGAAAGTTTATTGCTGATACCCATAACCACGTGGGCTTGTTCTAATCTCTCTTTTGCTCCTAATGTATGCCGGATTTTTACACTGTTACTTTGGTTTCGAAGTGCTGCGTTTAAGGTATTGTTGCAAACAATTCTTACGGGCGTAAAGGCTGCAGTGATGCTTCCATATCCATCATGCGAAGTAGTTAAAAATAAATACTGCTCAATCAAATCATCCTTGCCCACTTTTATATAACCCGGTAGTTTAGCAGTAATAAATATGCGTTCACCTTTACCCAATGCGCCGGCTGTTTCATATTGCATACCATCACCACCTACTATTGCATCAAAAAAAGAAAATGCATCAGTGTTTTGTATTACTTCATATTCTTTTCCAACTACGCCCAATACCTGTTCTGTATCCGTGCGGATTGTTGCATAATAATCCGGCACTATTATTTCAGGTATTTTTATTTCTGTGTCTTCATTGGCTGCTTCGTTTTCATTGTCGTAGGTAAACAACTTTCTTTTTTCTACTGTGTAATCAAGCCCTGCATATTTAATAGCTTCCGCACTGGTAGGATAGTCCTGCACTATCTGCCCAAGCCCATGCCATGCTTTTTCTCTTACACTGAAGAAACTGTACTTACCTGTTTTGCTGTTTTGATTAAGATTGTGTGACATAATTGATAAAGTTTTAATGAGGAAAAAAATGTTTTCAAAAGAAAAAATGGAAAAAAAGAAAGCACTGGTAATAGCGCCCGGCCAGTTGGCCAAAAGGAATGCGGAATAAATGAGGGGGCTGTGCGGTGGAGTTGTGTTTATGCCGAACCGTTTTGGCCGGCTTAGCATCAGATATAAAAATGCCGGGCGCTAATTTCGATTTCGCTTTTAGCCATTTTGTTTTGCAAAACAGATAATTGTTGTAATCTTTTCAGCTGATAAATCAGCCGACCTATCAAGCCTTCTTTTTTTTGAGATAGAAATAAAGATGGTAGGAGAGAGCAGAATTTGAAAAAGCATTTAAGGTTATAGAGGCTGCTTTTTATTTCTTTCGCATTTCAAGCCCCATCTCGGCCAATAGTTCTCTCAAAATATTTAGTGTTTTCTGTCCCATATCAGGTTGTAGCAGTAGTCGTTTTTCAGTCCATTGCATCAGGTCGCCAATAGTTTTAATTTCTGCATGTTTTAAAACATGCGAAAGCCTTACATCAAGGTTAAGGGTTTCGAGAGGTTGATTAAGCACAGCCATATCTCCTGGCTCTTTTCTTTTAGGAGGAAGCAATCCAAAGCGCTGTTTATACGCCATATTTTCTGCTCGCAGATTTTCATTTTCTGTTTTTAGTTCAGATAGCGTTTTAAGTTCAGGCATGCTTTCTAATAGTCTCTGCACTATCCGGGCAATGGCCCTATTCTTTAAAAAATTTACTCGTGCCTTTGTTATTTGATAATGGTCGCTAATTTCCTTTATTGTCTTTTTGTGCCGGTAGAATAATATAAAAACCTCGTTGGCTCTGCCTTTAAATCCAAATAGGTTCTGCATTTGCGGTTCCGCTGCCGTGATAAACATTTTTCTGAATAGCAACAGCAGTTTTACCCTTCCTGTATCTTTCATTTTGTACCTGGTTTAATGAAGTAAACAAATGAAGTTTTAAAGTTAAAGGAGCTCTTGCTTGACAGTATTTCTTTTATGCTAATTAGCTAAATCCATGTTCGAATGGGAGCATTCAATGTGCCAGGAGAAGCAGTCCATAGTCAACAGTCGATAGTCCATAGTAAGCGAGAGAACGATGATGAGTCGTTCTTTTTTTTGTGCTATTCTTATGCTGCCCTCATAGATTGTAAAGGACCAGCCTGTTCTATTAAATTGCGGTTGTACTCGTTTCATTTATATAAAACCTTTTCTCCTGTTTTGTCAGGTGTTGAGCAATATCATCAGTTTGTAGTTACGGATTTTAGTTTCTGGTTTAAAGGCGTTGGGTATTGATTCCGCCCAGCGGATTGAATACCCCAATATCCTTATCAGCCGCAGTGGTCCCGGCTTATTCGCCGGAGGCTGTTGTTGAATAAGACGGGAGTACTGCGGTGGTCTGCATATCGTGCTTCACATGCTCAAATTATTTATAAAGGCAAAGTAACCGTTCGGATATGCGCTAAGCCTGTTTGCATAATACCTGAGTTTGTTACAGCTTGGTCTGCTATCTTGCCACTGGTTCGCAAGCATGAACTAGTTAAGTTTAGTACGCCGGAAGATTCTTCTTCTGGCTTTTTTTATTAAAGGCAAAATATTGGTGTATCGTTTTCGCTCATTGGTATATCCATCGGACCCATTCGCATACTATTTACTTTTTCAAGATTTGTCTATATTATTTTAGCGGCTTAACATTTTTTAACCATTTTCTAATTATTTATGAAGAAAGTAATTTTAGTCGCAACCATTTTAGTTGCTGGATTTACAAGTGCTAATGCGCAAACTGAAAAAGGAACCGTTTTACTCGGCGGTAACATCTCTTTTCAGACTTCTGATGGCGAGAATCTTTTCTCAGCTTCTCCCAACGTTGGTGTTTTTGTTGCTAAGAACATCGCAGTAGGTATCAGGGGTAGTATCGCTACCAGCGAGGGCTTTACTGCATGGTCTGTTGGTCCTTTTGTTCGCGGTTACTTTGCAGGTTCTGACAAAGGAAAATTCTTTGCAGAAGGCAGCGGTAATGTTGGCGGCATGACAGATGTTGATACAGAGGTCGGCTTTGGTGCAGGTGCCGGCTATGCTTTATTTTTAAATAAATGCATTGCTCTTGAGTTTGGCGCCAACTATAATAAGTTTGGTGATGCTGAAGGTGTCTTTGGATTGGGAATAGGTCTTCAGATCCATTTTAAAAAGTAGGAGATTACTTACAGTTAATAAAAAGGACTGCATTGATGAGACGCAGTCCTTTTTTATTGATAAATGGGTATTAGTAATACCAAATGTATGAAAGTATTTGAGACTAAGGGGGTAATTCATAGTTTGAGGTGCTGAAAAGTCCGAAGGACTTTAATGTTAATAACCGTGAGTGAAACTCATGGAAAAACAGGAAGCTTGAAGGCAGAGCAACCCCAAAGGGGTTGAATGTGTGATAATACCCTATAGTAAATATTTCTCATCAAACTCAATTTCATTTTCAATCAGCAATCGTTTAAACTCATCATAGAATGTTTCCCTTTTGTGATGTTCTTTTTGATTTTTAATGTAATTAATAATCATGTCCCTTTCTTTGATTGAATAAGTAAATGCTCCGTATCCCTCTTGCCATGATTCAAACTTTGGGAACCTATCATTTGCCTTCATCCAAACACTGCTGGCAACTTTTATATCTTTTATATAATCGGATAGAGAAACGGTTGGATGAAGGTCTGAAAAAATGTGTATGTGGTCTTCCGTGCCGTTGATGCGGTAAAGTTTACATTTTTTGTTTTTTATCACACCAGAAATATATTGATATAACTCTCTGCAATTTGTTTCATCTATTGTTGGTTGCCGGTGCTTTGTGCCGAAGACAATTTGGTAAAAGATCTGACGGTAGTTACCCATAATTTTTATTTTAAAAAAAAGCTTTTAAAAAGCTATGAATATTTTGCCGTGATTCACATTCAACCCTTTCAGGGTTGATGTCATGTCAATTTTCTGTAATCCCCTGATTGTATCAGGGGTTATTCATATTAAAGCCCTTTGGGCTTTATACTTCATGTAGATTGACCCAGCACCTCGAAATGTGAATTAGCCGACTAAGATTAATTTAACGTCGGCTTAAATATTATACCCAATATATAAATCGCCGAAGCCTTTTTTGAAAATGTACCATTCGCAAAGAATCCCATA
>CAMLEX010000215.1 GCA_946479055.1 uncultured Bacteroidota bacterium
TCATGCAGTTCTGCAAGAGCAGTTTTTTCAGCCGGCCAATAGTTCATCTCAGCATTGATGTTGATGGTGTATTTGCTGTCCCATGGGGGATTGATCCTGTCATTCCATATTCCCTGGAGGTTGGCTGCCTGACCGCCGGGTTGTGAAGACGAAATCAATAGATAACGGCCGTATTGATAATACAGCGTTACAAACGAAGGGTCATTAGTTGAATTAAATTTTTTCAAGCGTTCATCTGTAGGCAACAATGCCGCGTCAGTGGTTCCCAGATCCAGCTTTACCCGGGTGAAATATTTTTGATAGGCAGAAACATGAGCAGGCAGGATCGTTGAAAAAGATTTTGGATATGCTTTATTCAAATACCTGGCCGCCCTCCTATTTTCATCACCACTGATATCATGATAGTTATTGAAGTTGGTAGCAATAGAAATATAAAGTGTTACTGCATTGGCCTCTTTTACTATAAGAGCAGTATCATTTGCATTTAAGTCTCCGCCCTCAAGTTTCATACGGACAATCCCTTTATAATTCACCATGCCTTTAACCGTTTCATGATCTGAAGTAGTTCCAGTGACCGTTAGCTCTTTTGCAGGTGTTGTTGTAATAGTCGCTCTTTTTTGAGGTGTCGTAAAAGATGCCGTAAAAGAAATACTACCGGCTTTACTTGCCGTTAATCGCATCACCACAACCCGGTCAGGGAAAGAGGCCAATGCTTCCCGTGTATAAGTAACGTCCCCAACTGTATAAGAGGTTTTGGTTACCGCTCTTTCAATATCCAATTCTCTGTAATAATTTGAAAAATTTTCATGTCCATTGAATGCCAGTTGCAGACTGCCTACCGGTTCAAATTTTTGACCATGAGATTTTTTTGTGATAATAACTCTATTGGCTATTCTTTCAGCCTCTTTTTGTTTGCCTTCGAAAATTAATTGCCTGATGATGGGGAGAGAATCCAATAACAACGGATTATCGTTACGATTTGGGCTACCACTCCAAACCGTATGTTCGTTTAATTGAATAATCTCTTTTTCTACATTTCCATAAATCATGGCTCCCAGCCTTCCGTTTCCAATAGGCAGCGCATTTTCCCAGGTTCCACCTGATGGTTGCTTGTACCAAAGTTTTAAAGCTGGTTTCGTTTGGCAGAAGCCGTGATTAGTTATTAATAACCATATAACTGAAAACAGATATTTCATCGTCAGGCTGTTTTATACATCATAGAACAGGTCATATTCATTTGAAAAATCAATGTTACCTACTTTAATTAAGCCCAGGTTAAAATTCGTAGAATAGCTCATGAAAGACTAGCACATTTGTAAAAATTGCTGTTCGAAATGTTCAGAAAGACTATAATTTTATTCATCGGCAACATTGGTTTTTCACGTATACAGAATTATTCATCAATCTGTTTCATAAATACAAGGACCAACAGCGGCACAATCATAGGGTTTAGCCTGGGCAGGTAAATCGGATTTTCTCCTTCAGCCTCTGATCTTTTCAGTCATGATTCTTGCAGATAAAGGCGTGTGAATAATTATAAGGAGTACCCGGAAGCTGTTTTTAGACAGTTACTACTCCTTAATAAAATCAAAGTCATACGGCTTTTTAATCCGCCGAAATCAAAGCAGCCCACAAAAAAATTGTTGTCATTGATAAAATGATAGCGGAACTAATGGCATTAAAAAAATTATTTGCGGGATACCCACCATCATTTTCTTTGTCTCCTTAATTTCAGAAATCTTTGAACTTATTTGATCTCCTTCAAATATAACAGGATCATGTCCGCTCAATCCTGATAATTTTTGCGACCTTTTACTTGTATGTTATAATTCCCCGGCTGTAATTCAAAAATATAGTTCCCGTTATCTGCCCCTAAATATTTTATTCCTTTTAGCTTGATGAGCGCAAACTTTCCCACCTTTATGTCATTCAGTGAAACTGCATTTAGATGAAGAGTTGCCGAAGTATTCGCAGGAACCTCAAAATGATAAAAACAACTATCCCCCTTTATTTAAGAAGGAAAGAATGGTACACCGATGAAACAGTTATTTCGTCGCATTAGTTTTGGTATCTTGTAGCCTCTAATTATTCATAGAATGTCAGATCAACATAAACTAGCGATATTAATCTCCATTAGCAGAAACGCAATTCCCGGTATTGCCGCCCGATTAAGTTTCAATTCACTCAGTAAAGCTTTGAATCTTTCAAAACAAGAGTTGGATGTTTTTCTGTTTGATCTAAACAAACGCCGTTTTATTTCTCAGTATTCAAAAAAAGGAGTCGACGGATTCACTGTCGTTATAAATCAATCTGGACTCGATGCTGTACAGGATGAAACATTTATTTAAGTATACCTCCATTTCAACACCCAGTTAAATCCTTCACTTTGGCGTGTTACAGCAAGTAAGATATGTTCCTGTTTCGGCGCACAATAAAAAAGTCAGAAGAAGTTCCTCCGCTTACCACTTTGAGTTCATGCTTACGAACTGGAGAGCACGAGGAGAATTTACGAAGTAGTTTTCGGAAAGTCCGGCAATATAAACGGTTTCCTCCGTAGTCGGCTGGCTACATAAAAAAGATAAAAACAAGGAGGCTTTTTTCATAAGATCATCTGCCGGTTATTCACCAAGAGTGGGCTATTTTGTTTCCAAATGATTATAAAAAAAAACAAGGCCACCGTTGGTATCAGTGATGATCATCCACTGCTTCGCGAAACAATGAAACTGTGCCTGGAAACGGCAGGGTACAACGTTATCCTTGAAGCGGAAAACGGTAAAGAATTGGTTGAAAAAATTGATCCTCACCAGCTACCGGATATTTGCCTGCTGGATATTAATATGCCGGTCATGAATGGATATGAAACGACGACTTACCTTAAAAAAAACTGGCCTACCGTAAAAGTGCTGATCTATTCGATGAACAAAGACAGCTGGGCAAGTGAAAAAGCATTTGCCTGTGGAGCAGACGGCTATCTGGTTAAACCATCCACTATAGATGAACTGGAAACCGCCATCGATAATATTGTAGAATCAAACGCTGCTAAAAAAAGCTGAATTTTTAACCAATGAGGTTAAATGGTCAAAGAAATTTCCTCAATAGTGGCGCAAAGAAATCAGGCCATTTTATTGTCCAGGCAATATCTGGTTAATTGGGCATTTGTTTTCATGCTCATCTTGGCGAGTATCCTTGTCCGGTAGGTGCTTACTGTACTAATGCTCAAGGAAAGTTCTTCTGCAATTTCAATAACCCGGGAACCGGAAGCAATACGCTTAAAGATATCAAATTCACGATTTGAAAGCTCCTCATAAGGTAGTTTGTGAAAATGGCCCTCCTCCAGGTTTTCAACCATTTTTTCGGCCATGAAGGAAGATATATATTTATGGCCTTGCAAAACGACCTTTACAGCTTTTAATAAGTCTGTTGATGCCGCCATCTTGCTTATATAACCCGAAGCTCCTCCTTTCAGAGCCCGGATAGCATATTGTTCTTCCGGAAAAAGGCTGAGAATTAGAACAGGAATCTGTGGAAAATATTGTTTTATATACGGCAAAACGTCCAGACCACTTCGACCCGGCATGGACAGATCGCAGATAATGATCTTGTAATTACCTGTCATAGTTTTGCTGATCATTTCTTCGGCATCATTTGCTTCTTCTATAATCGCAGTGGGATATTGTTCCAGTAAAATCTGTTTGAGTCCTTGGCGGAGGATCGCATGATCATCGGCAATCAAAATGCGGATCATAAAAATTAATTTAAGAATGTCCCAGTCTTTCTGCTTGCCTTTACAGCTGATTAGAAAAAATGGTAAATGGTATGTTATTTCCAGTGATTTATCTTGAAAAAGATAGTAAGCATCATACTCATGCAGTAGAAGCTACACCATATTATCATCATCTGAATATTTAATTTATTTATTTTTTATATTACTAAGTGTATTTGCTTAATGAATGAATGAATTAAATCGCATTTGGCTGAAAACTGGATGGATTTGTTGGCATTGCCTGTCTTTTTCAAAATAAAAGAAATGTGTTAAGGTAGAAATCGAAAGTGATTTCTACTCAAGAAAAGATCCCCGGTTCTGTTGAAGCCCTGAGCCCAACTAAGGGCCGAAAAGTTCTCGTCGTACTTCCGGCCTGTATCAACTAACGGGTTAAACCACGCGTTAAGAAAATTAATAGTCAAAATATTGGAAGGGGTATTGATGGTAAGAAATGTTTGTTTATCAATCGGACAAAAACTGGTAGCATCAGAATAAGCAGTCAGCAAGACCATTATTGGAATTTTCGCATTTGCATACATATGAATACATGCTATTCGCAATGTTATTTCCAGTTCTACCGTTCAGTATTCATGATAGAAAAGAAGGATTCTGCACAGGCCCAGTAATTCATAGACGTACCCGATCTTAACCTGCTATCTACCAGCAACAACTTCAGCATAATTTGAATGGAGCTTTAACTACACTATTTCAATCGAAGATCCCTTTTTTCTAGCCAAAATCTAATGCCATTCGTGGTGTGGCAATTTTTGGAATTTTATCTATTTCAGGAGAAAAAACATTGCATTTTAAAATACTAATACCTGGCATTTGAATAATATGATCCTCATAATTAATCCTAAAGGGATACTATTTTGACTATTTACCTGAAGAATATTTTTACTGAAGTAGGTAATATCACAATATTCACTACAAGATTTTTTAAAGAAGTCTTTACTCCTCCTTATGAGATAAAGGAATTCATCCGGCAATTCCATTGGTAGGCATCACAGGTTTCATTATGGGATTAGTAGCTATTATGTGATAATTAATCATTGATATCAGTGAAGGGTAGAAAGAAACCTAAATTTATTATTTGTGCATAAGAAAAATCTGTTCAGTTTGTATATCGAATATATCTCTTATCACCGGCTAAATGGGGAATACAGTAATTAATGAGGAAGCCATTTCCCACTGACTGACTATCCAGTCTACGGTACCTATATTGATACACAAATCAAAGCTGTAATAACCGGTGCAATCTCAAGATGAAATAGAATTATTAACAGATACGTCAGTAATGGTTGGATTGGTCATAAAAAAAGGAATTCAGCAGTTTATTAAAACAGATGCCAATGCCAGCATTGGTTCAGATGGATTAATGGGTGACAAAGTATTAACTATCTATCCTGGTGCTGGAAGCCAAAACCAGGTCAAGGACAATAGCCTAATTTCTTCGCGGCCTGCTATAGAAATGGAAGATGTAATGAGCAGTGTGAAAACGAGTATAGATAATGCAGGGATTATAACCGCCCAGCTGGCCCAGTTTAGCTCAAAGATGAATAATGGAGATGGTGCACTATCCAAACTGATGACTGACAGGAAATTTAGCAATAGTATTCAAAATACACTTGTGAACCTGGAAAATAGCTCAAGAGAGTTTGCCAGGTTCACAACTAAGATGAACGATGGCAAAGGAGCATTATCCAAACTGATAAGTGACGAAGAATTTGGCAAAACACTTGATTCTACCATGTCCAATCTGCAGGCCGGAACAAAGAACTGAGTGAAAATATGGAAGCGGCAAAGAGTAATTTTTTATTGAAAGGTTTTTTTAAAAAGAAGAAAAAAGCGGAAGCCAAAAAAGCTGCTGATCTAAAAAAACAGAACGATTCAAAGAAGAAAAATGACTTGAAAAAGTCAGCTGTCCGGCAAAAGAAAGATAGCACAGATACTAAAGTCGTATTCTAATTGAACAGAAATTGCACAGATAAATATGCCGAGAGTAACGAGTAATTTGTTTTTCATCAACAATTCTATTTTTTTAAAAACTCTCT
Source organism: uncultured Bacteroidota bacterium (assembly GCA_946479055.1). The sequence goes on from CAMLEX010000215.1 coordinate 5,818, forward strand.
GTCTGATAGCCAATCATAAAAACGCTCGATCCATCCCACTACTGCTCCGGTATTACTTGGTCTTACCCCAAAACCATGCGCTGCATTTGAATAAATATGTAGTTCGGCAGGCACGCCTGCGTTTTTATATTTGACATATACATCTACGATTCCTCTCGCTATTTCGTCTTTATAGCCTGCAAGAAGAAACACCGGAGGTACATCATTTATCACTTCATATTTTCTTGTATTAGCAGGATAAATAAGAGCCTGGAATGCAGGCCGTGAACTTTCACGATCAACCGCATCCGAAGCGTTAGCATTACCATAGTCAAATCTCATAGCAGCCAATGCAGCTACTTCGCCTCCGGCAGAAAAACCCATTACACCTATCCTTGCAGTATCCACATTCCATTCCTTTGCACGGCTGCGAACCAAACGAATGGCTCTTTGTGCATCCGACAATGACTCCTTATCAACCGTGTACGTTGAATTGGTGTCTCTTGCCAACCGGTATTTCAATATAAATGCAGCAATGCCTCTATCGCTTAACCATTTGGCAACATTGTAGCCTTCATGAGTAAACCAGAGCTCTCTGTGGCCACCGCCGGGGATAACAATAACAGCAGCACCGGTGGCTTTGTCTTTTGCGGGAAGATATACAGTGACGGATGGACGATGAATGTTGGACAGGATATGCTCATCTTCATAAAGCCTCAATTTTTCATTCCCTGTTTTTCCTTCCGAGCCGGGAGCACCATTAGGCCATAAGAGAATTTCTTTTTGTTGTGCTGATGTAATGATGCTTGCAAGCAACAAACAGGCGGCAAGCAATTTTCTTAATGAATGTATTTGCATAAAATTATTTCTTTAAACTTTCAATCAGGCTACCCGATAACCCAATAGAATTATTTACGAAAGAGTTGATAAGCTTTGCTAAGAAACAAAGGATACAACTTATCCCGTTTGGGCATATTCAGGTAGAACAGTGCGATCATGTCATTCTCCGGATCAATAATATATTCTGTACCATACAATCCACCCCAGGCAAAGGCAGTGTTGGAAACTTCAGGAACTGGTTTTTTGTTCTCATTAAACAATTCAAATCCAAGACCGAATTGAAAGCCCTTCCCACCTGAATTTATTTCCGGTAAGCGATTCACTTTCGTCATCAGGTCAATGGTTTCAGCTTTTAATATCCGGTGGCCGTTAAATGTTCCCTTATCGAGCAACATCTGGCAGAATTTTGCATAATCCTCAATGGGGCCATTCAATCCAATGGCGCCTTCGCAATAAGTTTGCACGGTGCTCACTGTTCCTTCGCTATATGCATTGGATGCGGGTTCCAGCTTTCCATCAACAGAATTGTAAGCTTTAACAAAGCGGCTCAATGCTGCGGGTTCAAAATACCAGTCAGTATTGTTCATGCCGAGTGGTTCCAGTATGGTTTCTTTCACGTACTGACGCAGAGGCTTTCTCGAAATCCTTTCAATCATATACCCCAGCATGTTGGTACTGATATGATAGCTCCATTCGGTGCCGGGATCAAAGCCCAGCGGATACTTTGCTAAAGCAAGCATTTCATCTTTCAAATATTTTGCAGTACCCAGGCCGCCGCTGTGTTGGCCTGCAGACCTTGTAGTGGACGTATCCCCGCCACCTTTTCTTATTGAGTCGGCCCGTTGCGTCTGAATACGCCTGATTTTTCCTACCAATCCTCCATTCAGTCCGGAAGAGTGAGACATAAGATGTGCAAAGGTCATAGGCGTTGCTACGGGGCGTGTTTCATAAGTTCCATCATCGTGAACAACTGTAACCACTCTATCTGAAATTTCAGGAAAATATTTCGAAACGGGATCGTCGATCTTAACCAATCCTTTCTCAACAAGTGTCATGAA
>CAMLEX010000216.1 GCA_946479055.1 uncultured Bacteroidota bacterium
TGATAATACCACCATTCTTGGTGCTGCAAAAATGAGTGGCAAAACAGCCAAAGGTTTTTCGATAGGAGTATTGCAAAGTCTTACTGCAAATGAATATGCAAAGATTGATTCCTTAGGAAACAGAAAACGCATTAATGTAGAACCACTCACCAATTATGCACTGGTCAGGGTTCAGCAAGATTATAAACAAGGGAATACAGTGTTTGGAGGAATTTTTACTTCTACAAACCGTTTCCTGGATGCCTCACACCTTAAATTCATGAACCATAACGCTTATACAGGCGGGATCGATTTACTTCATCAATGGCATGATAAAAAATATTATCTGGATGCAAAGTTGGTTGGAAGCAATATAAACGGCAGCCATGAAGCAATGGGTAACCTGCAACAATCTTCGGCACGTTATTATCAGCGACCGGATGCTCATTATCTTCATTTCGATTCCAGTGCCAACATGCTATCGGGTAGTGGCGGAAGCATCAAAATCGGAAAAGGCAGCAAAGGACTCTGGCGTTATTCAACCGAACTAACATGGCGTTCACCTGGCTTCGATCTCAATGATATGGGTTACATGCAAATGGCTGATATCATCAAACAAAAAAATTCAGTTTACTATTTTGTAAACAAGCCGGTTTCTATCTTTCGCACTTACAATGTATCCTTGTCTGAAACCAATAACTGGGATTTCGGATTGAGATATCTATCATCGAATGTAAATCTTGCCGTTTATCTCGAATTCTTAAACAAATGGGCTTTCAGTGCTTCGTCCACTTATACTCCTCAATCGCTTGACACAAGAATTTTACGTGGAGGAAATGCGATGCTGGTTCCTTCAGTTTCGTATGAAAATGTGTATGTGAGAACAGATCCTTCCAAAAGACTTTTCTTCGAGCTTAATTCAGAATTATCGTCATCAGGTAATAACAGTGCCCGGTATTATTCCATTCAGCCGGGAGTGAGATACATTCCAATTGCCACGATAAAATTGTCGGCAAGCCTTAATTATTCAGCCAATAGAAACGATCTGCAATACATCACCACCACCGCCAATGGTAGTGAACCGGGATACCTTCTTGGAAGAATTGACCAGCGTACGATGGGGATCACTTTCCGTGTCGACTACAACATCACCCCTGAGCTATCAATTCAATACTACGGAAGCCCATTTACCACGGTGGGAAAATATTCAGCATTCAAAAGGATTACTGATCCGTGGGCAAACAATTATCATAACCGTTTTGCAGCAATAAAACCAACATTGAATGGCAATACATACGAAGTGTCGGAAAATAACAATGCTTCGATCGATTATAATTTCTGGAATCCGAATTTTGATTTTAGTCAGTTTCGTTCCAACCTGGTTTTCCGGTGGGAGTATCGCCCCGGCTCTCAATTTAATTTTGTCTGGTCGCAGGATAGGACAGCATTTGTTCAACCGGGCACCCAGGTTTTGAGTAAAGGAATGAGCGGTTTAAAGGATATTTTTCCGAACAATATTTTACTGATCAAGTTTAATTACTGGTTTTCGATATAACAATAACGCTGAACAAAATTTTTATCCAAGAGAACAATAAACATTAATACATGAATAGAATTTTGAAAACATTTCTTTTTGCGGCCTCCTTGTTAATGATGAGTGTAACCAATGCGCAACAAACGGCAAAATCCGGCGATGCCATAGAACAAAAAATCCGCAGCCTTATCAGCCAGATGACATTGCAGGAAAAAGTGAGCCTGCTTCACGCCAATTCCAAATTTTATGTTTCGGATATAAAAAGATTAGGCATTCCTGAATGGGCATTGAGCGATGGGCCTCATGGCGTTCGTGCAGAAATCAACCGGGATAACTGGGCATATGCCGGATGGACAAATGATTCTGCCACCTGTTTTCCACCGGGCACGGCTCTTGCTGCCAGTTGGAATCCACGCCTCGCCTTTGAGCGGGGACTTGTATTGGGTGAAGAAGCCCGCTTTCGCAAAAAAGATATTTTATTAGGTCCCGGCATCAACATTATTCGCTCGCCGCTTTGCGGAAGAAACTTCGAATACATGAGTGAAGATCCATTTTTGATTTCGAAAATGTCGGTAGCATATATCAAAGCATTGCAAACAAAAGATGTGGCCGCCAGCGTAAAACATTGGCTGGCTAATAACCAGGAAGAACACCGGGATTCTGTTGATGTGACTATGAGCGAGAGAGCTTTGCGTGAAATATATTTGCCGGGATTTAAAGCATCTGTAATGGAAGGCGGCGCTTATACGGTGATGGCTGCTTACAATAAATTCAGGGGCGACTGGTGCTCGGAAAATGATTACCTCAACCGGCAGATACTTCGCAAAGAGTTTGGCTTTAAAGGAGTATTAATGACCGATTGGGCTGCGGCTCATACAACGGTGAAGGCAGCGTTGACAGGGCTTGATTTGGAAATGGGCACAGACAAAAAGGATTACAATGAATGGTATTTTGCCAACCCGTTAATTAAAGCAGTAGAAGAAGGAAAAGTGCCGGTATCAGTAGTTGATGAAAAAGTAGCGAATGTGCTTCGTGTAATGATGAAGACAAAAATGTTTGATGAGGCAATTCGTGAAAAAGGAAAGATGAATACAAAAGAACATCAGCAGGCTGCATACAATGATGCTGCTGAAGCGGCAGTGTTGTTACAAAATAAGGGGAGCTTGTTGCCACTTAATTTTGGTAAACTAAAATCAATTGCCATTATTGGCGATAATGCCACACGCAAACATTGCGCCGGCGGACTTAGTTCCGAAATTAAAGCCCTATATGAAATAACTCCTTTGCAAGCCATGCAGCAAAAGTTTGGCGCCACGGTAAAAATAAATTTTGCACAGGGATACGAAAAGCAATCTTCATTCAAAGAGGGCAATAACTCCGGCCAGTCCGGTTCCACGAAAGTGGATTGGAAGCTGATTGATGAAGCAGTTGCTGTGGCAAGGCAATCAGATGTGGTGATCATTTTCGGTGGATTGAATCATGATTTTGACACCGAATCTTCCGACAAACAAAATATGGATTTGCCATATGGACAGGAAATTTTGATGCAGGAAGTGGCCAAAGCAAATCCCAATATCGTGGTGGTTATTATAGCCGGCTCCCCGGTAAAATTGACCGGCATTGTTCACCGGGTGTCCTCCATTTTATGGTCTTGGTTTGGCGGAATGGAAGCAGGAAATGCAGTGGCGGATTTGCTGAGTGGTAAAGTAAATCCTTCCGGCAAACTACCATTTACCCTGCCGGTATCTTTGGAGCAATCGCCTGCACATGCTTTGGGAAATTTTCCCGGCAGAGATTTAAAAGTGAATTATGAAGAAGATATACTGGTAGGATACCGCTGGTTTGATACCAAAAAAATTCAACCGCAATTTCCATTTGGGTATGGACTTTCTTATACTAATTTTTCCATAAGCAATTTTTCAACGGATAAATCAAGCTATGGGAAAAATGAAACAATCCATGCAAAGTTTACCATCAAAAATACAGGCAACTCTTACGGTGCTGAAGTTGCGCAATTATATGTCAACGATCCGGTTTGTTCTGTATTACGTCCAGAAAAAGAACTAAAGGCTTTTGAAAAAATATTTTTGAAACCCGGTGAAACGAAAACAGTTGAAATGCAGGTGAAAGTTGCTGATCTGGCATTTTATGACGAATCAAAAAAAGGATGGAATACAGAGGCGGGTGAATATGTCCTGCAATTAGGAAATTCATCCCGTACTATTTTCAAGAAAGTAAAAATTTCAGTTAAGTAATCCTATCTTAAGGATCGATCATGAATAAATCAATCAGCATATCATTTTTTGCAGCGTCATTATTTTTATTTCAATCACTATGCTATGCCCAGGTCAGTTTGCCAAAAGTATTTGGCGACAATATGGTTTTACAAAGAGGCATAGCAATTCCTGTTTGGGGAAAGGCAAAGCCTGGATCAGTGGTTATAGCCAAGCTTGGAAAGGAGCGTATCTCTGCAAAAGCCGATAAGGAGGGAAAGTGGATGTTGTACTTTTCCAAAAGAAAAGAAGGTGGCCCATATGAGCTGGAAATTTCTGAATCGGGAAACGTACAGGCTACAATAAAATTTAAAGGCATTTTGATTGGTGATGTATGGCTTGCTTCGGGCCAATCCAATATGGAATGGCAGGTGCAACAAGTGCAGGCAAACAAAGACATAGCCAACCTTATTCATGGCGACAGATCCTTGCATGAACAACAGTCGAAGCCGGCAAATAAGGAAAGTAGCAATACTGACTATTCACAGATACGTTTCTTCATGGTAGAGCATGATAAGAAATTATCTCCTCAGCAGGATGTTTTATCCGGCACATGGAAAATTTGTGATACGATAAGCGTAAAAAATTTTTCAGCGGTTGCGTTTTATTTTGCAAGAAAAATTCACGGTGACCAAAATGTGCCCATAGGCATTATACAAAGCACCTGGGGAGGCACTCCGGTAGAGTCATGGACAAGCAGAGAAATGTTACTCACATCGTCTATCAGCAAGGCGCAAGCTATAAGTAATGATACGCTGAGTCCCGATGATTTTGTAAACGATAGTTTGAACCTGGTCCGTTTTTGGGACATTGTGTATCATCCGCAGAACAATACGGATAAAATAATCCCTGTTCCAGAATATAACGATGCCGACTGGGCGAAGATTGAAATGCCGAATGTGATTAAAGATTTTGGAATTGGTCGCTATGAGGGAATGATGTGGTTAAGAAAAAAAATAACATTGCCCGAATCCTTCACAGGAAAAGATTTAACGCTGAATATTGGTCATCCCGAGATGAACTATTCGCTTTATTTCAATGGTGAGGAAATTTGCAAGACCATATGGAATAGTAATCCGAAGCAATTCTATACCATTCCTGCCAAACTGGTGAAGAATGGTGAAAATACCATTTCCCTCAGAATGGCTATGTTATGGGGCGGGGGAGGGTTGAATCCACCGGCAGAAAACATTTATATTAGTGATGGCTCTTCCAAAATTTCTTTAGTAGGAAAATGGTTGTATAAAAAAGACCTTGAACCAACAATTCCCCAAATACGCAATTATCACTACTACCCAACAGTGCTGTTCAACGCCATGATCAATCCGCTGATTCCCTATGGCATCAAAGGATTTCTGTGGTACCAGGGCGAGGCTAATGACACAGCAGCTTATGATTATCGAAAATTATTTCCGATGCTTATCAGGGATTGGAGACAAAGATGGAAACAGGGGAATCTTCCTTTTCTATACGTTCAGTTGGCAAACTATAAGAAAAGACAACCAAATCCTTCCGAAAGCGAATGGGCCGAATTGCGTGAAGCGCAAACATTCACCCTGTCACAACCCAATACCGGTATGGCATGCATCATTGATATAGGAGAAGCAGACAATATTCATCCGATGAACAAACAGGAGGTGGGGCGTCGTTTGGCTTTAATTGCAGATAAAATGGTGTATAAAAAAAATGTCATTGCTTCGGGACCGTTGTATAAAAGTTTTAGAAAAGAAGGTCATCGTATCCGGATCAATTTTACAAATACAGGTTCAGGTCTTACAACCAAAGATGGAAAAGAATCGACAGGGTTTGCTATTGCAGGCAAGAATAAACAATTTTACTGGGCAACCGCCATGATAAAGGGAAATGAGATTATTGTGTTTTCCGAGCGGGTGGATGAACCGGTAGCTGTGCGATATGCCTGGGCTGATAATCCTGAATGTAATCTTATAAATGCTGAAGGCTTGCCTGCCATTCCTTTCAGAACCGACGAATGGAAGGGCAAAACCCAAAGATAGCGCTGCAAAGATGGGAGAGAAGTGAAACAATGAAATAATAATAGACAAAAGCCAATGAATAAATACATAATAGCAATGTCAAAGCAGCGGGTATTGACTTTTTTGTTCGTTTTTTTATTGACCGGTATTTTAAATGCTCAGACGGCTATGACTAGTGTCGGGGCCAGAACCTTACACAGTTTAAATGGAGAATGGAATGTAATTGTTGACCCGACAGGAATTGGAGAATGGCGGAAGGTTTGGCTGGAACATAAGCCTCAAAAAAAAACTGATTTTTTTGAGTATTCATTTGAAGGAGGGCCTGTATTAAAAGTGCCGGGAGATTTTAATTCTCAAATGCCTGAGCTCACTTATTTTGAAGGCACAGTTTGGTACAGAAAACAATTCAATTATACAATTAAAAAAGAAAAAAGGCTGTTCCTTCATTTCGGGGCAGTAAATTATACGGCGGATATTTTTCTGAATGGCCATAAAGCAGGAAGTCATGAAGGAGGCTTTACTCCCTTTCAGTTTGAAATTACCGGTAAAGTAAAGGAGGGATTGAACACTATAGTTGTTAAAGTAAATAACATACGGCTTAAAAACGGATTGCCCGGCTTTGGTTTCGACTGGTTAAACTACGGAGGCATAACCCGTGATGTTAATCTTATTGAAACCGCCAATACCTATATTGAAGATTATAGTATGCAACTGAAAAAGGGGAGTTTGAATACCGTTCTAGGCTGGGTACAATTAAATGGAATGCAATCAGCACAAAACATTGAAATAAAAATTCCCGAGCTCAATTTATTGTATAAAACAAAAACGGGCAACGACGGCGTTGCAAGGGTTGAATTTTCTTCGAACTTTAAACACTGGACGCCTGAAAATCCTAAACGATATAAAGTAATTATCAAAAGCGAAACCGATTCGGTGGTAGATACTATCGGCTTCAGGAGTATTGAAGTGAAAGGAACGAAAATGTTGTTAAACGGGAAACAAATTTTTTTGAAAGCGGTAAATATTCATGAAGAAAACCCATACAATGGAACCCGGTCATATTCAAAGGAGGATGCACTTGTTTTACTGAATGCAGCCAAAGAATTGGGATGCAATCTTGTTCGCTTAGCTCACTATCCGCATAATGAGAATATGATTAAAGAAGCTGAAAGGATGGGATTGATGGTGTGGAGCGAACTACCGTTGTATCAGCATATAGACTTTGCTGATAGCGTTGTTTCCCGCAAAATGGAACTGATGATGAAAGAAATGATCCGCAGAGACAGAAACCGGTGTGGCATCATTATCTGGTGTCTTTCAAATGAAACCTACTCATCCACTCCAAACCGGGATAAAGCTCTTATTGAACTTACAAAATCCTGCAGATCCTCAGATTCTGTCAGATTGGTAACTCATGTTATTAGCACCCAGGGTTATCAGAATAACACTTTCAACGTGTGGGATACTCTTTACCGGTATGCTGATATTATCTCCATTAACGAGTACATTGGGTGGTACACGCCATGGCAAGGTTTACCGTCCGAAACAAAATGGAACTTAGTGTATCCTGGCAAGCCAGTGTTTATCTCCGAGTTTGGCGGTGAAGCTTTATACGGCAACAATAGCGGACCGACAGATGAAGCAGCCTATTGGACAGAGGCGTACCAGGCCAAAATTTATACCGATCAGATCGAAATGTTCAATACGGTTCCTAATTTATGCGGAGTATGCCCCTGGCTCTTATTTGATTACAGGTCATTGGGAAGAATGCATCCCGTTTATCAGCAAGGATACAACCGGAAAGGGCTGTTATCCAATAAGGGCGAAAAAAAGAAAGCATGGTACATCATGAAAGAGTATGACAACAGGTAATAAGACACCCTGAAAG
>CAMLEX010000217.1 GCA_946479055.1 uncultured Bacteroidota bacterium
TATGATAAAGTATTCCGTCCTCTAACACGAAGGCGCTCATGCCGGGAGCTTCTTGTGTGTATTTCGCCCAGTCTGTGCCGGTGCTCGTTGCGATCTTCTTTCCTTCTTCAGGTGCTGTATCTGTTGGGGCGATATCGCTTTGCCGTGAGCTAACGTTGCCCTTGTTATAGTTGTACTCGATGTTTCCAGAGTGTTGTTGCTCCTTACTGTACGAAACATTGAGGTCATAGTTGAAGTCGCTGCCGTACGACGATGCCCATGGAAATGTCCATCCCATCCGCTGTTTGTATGCCTGCAGTTTTTGAAACGGTGCACGCGACACGGCCCAGAGCATCACATCATGGTTAGCCAGGTGAATCCAAAACCCGTTGAAGCCGTCCGCTATGGCAGAACAATGCGGGCAGCCCGCTGTGTAGTCTGGTCCGAACATGAAGTGGTAGATGAGAAGTTGCGAACGTCCTTTGAAAAGGTCAGTGAGAGACACTTTTCCTTCATCGGTCTCAAATTGGTACTCCTTATCAATTCTAACCCAGGGTAATTCCTGCCGTTTTCGTGCCACATCATCGCTACGCCTCGTCAATTCCTTTTCAGCTTTGAGCAGATCCACCCGGGCCGCCAGCCATTCTTCTTGTGAAACCACTTTATGGTCTTCGATTCCGCGTACAGTTTTAATTTTCGGCATAATGTCCTCCTTAGTTTATTATGATTACACTGATAAATAAAATTGTTTCAGCAAAGATTTTGCCTAAATATCGTCTGTTTGCTGTCTGAGATTATAGAGAATGTCATAAAAGATAACCAACGGTTACTTGGATGTGGCGATAGTCCGTGTAACATGGTGCTAACATCCAGCGCTTTGCGAAGGTTGGGCATTTGAAATGATGTCGCTTCACTTTTGCTCTGCAGTCGATTAATATTCTAAAGCCGAAAGATAGTTCTTCAGCCCAACTTTTGTAAAGGCGCATGTTATGGGCAGCCCCAGTACTGTTATGTTTTTCTATTTTGGTGTGTCAAAACACGATTTAATGTTAATCCAAATGTCAAAATTATAAATGAAGCAAACCATAATTTAAACCCAAGTCCGCGTCCGGTAATAAATGAAGAACTTCCTGATTCACTTGTCATAATTGTATTAAGCCGAGAAAATACAAAAGCTAGACAAGTCGCACATAAAGCAAAATAAAGTCCCAATGATTTATTTCGGATTGTCAAAAAGATTGCAATAAAAAATAATGGATTTGCTAACCATATAACAAAAGGGATAAGCGCTCCACCTAAAAAACTCATCCAACCAAGAAGAAACAGTGTCAAACTATCCGAGTATGCATTTGGATCTTCTTTTCTGTCAATAAAGAACGCAGGCTGTGTAAGCGAAATAATGAATACTATTAAACTTAGTCCAATGGTAATTTTCAAATACGTTAGTTGTCGTTTAAAGTTGTCAATAAGTTTTTTCATTTTTTTCGTCGGTCAATCGGGTTGCCCATAACAAATAAATATACAGCACTCCTCCCAAAACAATAAAATTTTAACTTGTTTTTCAAAAAATTAGTATTCGGGTTTTCATATTGTCAGTGCGGGCAATGAAATTCCAGATTCATCTTTGTTATAATCATTGTAGTCGGTTTAAATGCACAACTCTGCGTACCCTACGATCTGCTGCTCATTATTTATTCAACACAAAATTATCACCTGATAGTTTCCATTCATTATCAAAAAATCCGGCCATTTTTATTTCGTTAACTCCTGACTCTATCATACCAAGGCGATATATCATAAAATCCGGAAAGCCGCTAGCTCCTGCAAAATATTGATTGGCATTGCTGGCAAACATTCCTTTTAAACCGGTTCCGGCAACAACGCCAACAGAATTTATAGCTGACCCTTTTACGGGCCATACAAAATAAGTCCCCAGGTCATCGCCTTCCCAAACCTTATTACCAGCTCTTACCTTATTACGCTCAATTTTTACCGGGCAGTCGTTGAGCAAAATATTGTAAGCACTATTTGTAGTGGCATTACCATAAATAATAACATTGCGGCCGGCATATTTTTCCGGCGAATATTCTTTATCAGCGATAATATCCACTGCACCGTTCCCCCGGTAATACCAGGTTTCCGCATCATACCGGGCTTTATCAAAACACCATTTATTTTCTGCCTCATTTCCTTTTGTACCATATACAAAAATCATCCGGTGATTAAATGGATCTTTGAAAGTGCCGTAGCGGTGAGGACCCTTGCTATTCAAACCAGGTTTACCTGTAATTATCCATTGATCATTTTTTTTGGCAAGAAATAAACTGTCATTTGTACTGATCGTTGTGTATTGTATCGTATTGAGGCTATCGAGTGTAATATCTACTGCAGCATTATTACCAAAATATGCAAGGTCTAATTTTAAAAGCTGAATATTTTCTGTTACCCCGGTAATTATTTTTACTTTTTTATTTCTGTTGAGTTGTACCCGGCTATATTGCAAGGGATAAATTTGTTGCTCGATAGATATCCAACGATATTTTGATGATATGCCCGGACTAGCTGTTGTAAAATCAATACTATTCATTGTACTGTCAGGCGCAATAGTATGCCATTTGAAAAAATCGAAAATAGGCTTCCAATCTACACTCTGATCACCAAACCAATGTCCACCGCCAGGAAATTCATAATAACTCATGTCGTTGTGAAAATCAGCCAGCAATTTTCTCATTTGTCTTGCATAGCTGACAGAAACCGTTCTGTCAGAATCGCCGTGAAAAATATATACACCTAAAGATTTATAATTAGCAGCCAGCTTGGGAACATCGCTTTGATTGCTGGCTCTCAATAAAAGTTGCTCCATACCTGAAGATGCATTTGCTGGTATCAGTCCGTCAGCAGAGCCATACTCCTTTAATGTAGGATAACCTGCACAGGGTGCTATGGCAGCCCACAGATCAGGATAAGTTGCTCCTAAAAACCAGGTACCATGTCCACCCATGGAATGACCGGTCAAATAAATACGCTGTGGATCTGGTTTGAATTTTTCTTTTGCGATATTCAATACCTCCAATGCGTCAAGCCTGCCCCAATCTTCCCAGTTGAATCCTCTGGGCCTGCGATTAGTGGCTGCTACCAGGGTACCCCAATCTTTCTGTTTATAAGCTCTTGCCTGCCCAATCGCTTCTACACCTGCACCATGAACAGATAAAAATAAAGCGGAAGAGTCTTGAATTGATGGCGACTGGGGTGTTACAGCATAATATTGCAGACTGCCATCAATATTACTTACAAATGTTTTGCTGTATTTATCAGCAGGATCTACAGCATCGATCATGATCTTCTTTTCATCAATACTTTTTCCTTCATGCATCAATGTAATGATACATTCGTGCTGACCTTTTTCTGAAATGCCGTCTCCATTGAATTCAAAGATCACTTTCCGGGTAGACATGGACGGTATGGCCGGTACATTCGTGGTTGCTTCCCTTCCACCAACGATGCTTTTTAGCTGGTAATTCTTTAATGTAGCGGTTGATGCATTGATCACCACAATAGCTCCCTTCAACAAATTGTTTGATTCTCCCAATTTAATAAAAGGTAAAGTTGGATCCCCGGTATTTAACTGAACAGGAATTTTTGGAAATAAAAGTTTAACCGTCATTTGTCCGCCCGGCCGCACATATAATTCGTTCAATCCTTTTTTGAGTATTACCGGGATATACAACCAGCCTGAATTATACGGATCTCCCGCATGCAATTCGCCGTTAAAAAATACGGCGCTGTTACCGCTTATATTCAATAAAGCCGTTTTTGCTTTATCAGCATCATAAGTAAAATAAATATATCCGCCACCGCCAACAAATCCCCTGGCCCTGAACCTATTTGTACTATCAGCAGTAATAAGCTGCCATTTCACCGCTTCACCCCTGTTATTATTAATTCCCAACGCGTCACCTTCAACTGGTTTTTTTAATGTATTGGTATAAAGCTGGTAAGCCAATCTATCGTTGTACAAAGCCTCCCGGCCGTAACGATGAATTCCGCTTGCTTCAAGGCCTTTTGTAAAATAATATTCTTCCTGGGAAAAAGAATGCTTAAAATTTAACAATGAAATTATAAAAACTGCAATTCTGAGCTTAACCATAAATAACATGTTATCATTCCTGATATAAAAATCAGCGGTAATTTAAAATTACCGGAAAGATAAAACTGTATTTTTTATATCCCCGTTTTTTCAACTCAATACCTGTTTTAAGCAATTCACTCACTACCTGATTTTTCTGTGCCTATTCAACCAATAGTTTTGATTTACTATTAAAACTTAACACCGTGAACAGGAAGATCATTATCGCATTACTCATTGCCATATTACCTTTCGCAGCAGACGCCCAGCTTGGCGGCTTATTAAATAAGGTAAAAAATAAAGCAAAACAACGTGCCGACAATAAAATTGACAGGGAAATCGATAAATCTCTTGATGAAGTAGAAGGCAAGAAAAAAGCGGAACCAGTAGCTTCGACTTCGTCTTCAAATAAGGCGGAGAATAAAGAAACAGAAGAAGATTCAGCTCCTAAAAGTTTTTCGAAATATGATTTTATTCCCGGAGAACAAATATTATACTACGACAATTTTGAAGGCGAAGCTCTTGCAGAATTGCCTACGGCCTGGAATACCAGCGGTACCGGTGAAGTAACCACACTTGATAAATATCCCGGCAACTGGCTGCGGCTGCATAAACCATTTACTTATCTCAGCAGCAATCAAAAAGAATTTGGTGAAAATTATACCGTCGAATTTGATGTCATCCTGCAATTGAAAAACACAGGCTGGATGTATCCCGAATTGTATTTCGGCTTATTTGCTTCAAAAGATGAACCCAATGGCGGCAATAACTTTTTAAAAGATCAAAAAAAATATGCTTCTGTAGTGACTACCATCATGCCTGCGGAATTTAAAAACTCCAAAGTAAGAGTGAATTCCTATCTCGAAAGCAGGTCTTATTTCACCGGCGACAATAAAACGTATGAGTCATTGGAAAAATTTTATGGCAAGCCGGTACATGTAGCAATACAAGTACAGAAAGAAAGATTCAGAATGTGGATCAATGAGGAAAAATTGTTTGACGCACCTAAGGGAGTCCCCGCTGGAATTATTATGAACCAGTTGTATTTTGAAGTAAGTCATACCAATTACAAAGAAGAACAGTATGCGATCTATGTTAGCAATATAAAAGTGGCTACAGGCAAACCGGACACTCGTCATAAACTCATTGAGGAAGGCAAATTTTCCACTACAGGTATTCTTTTCGATTTTCAAAGTGCTGTTATCAAACCTGAATCTTATGCAGTGGTAAAAGATATTGCTTCGGTGCTAAAAGAAAATCCATCTATCCGTGTAAAAGTAACAGGCCATACCAGCAGCGATGGAGATGATAACGCCAATATGGAATTGTCGAAGAAAAGAGCTGCGGCGGTTAAAGATCTTTTGGTAAGCGAATTTGGTTTGGATGCCGCTCGTTTGGAATCAGAAGGCAAAGGTGAAACGCAGCCTGTTGCCGACAATAAAACCAAAGAGGGCAAAGTATTGAACCGGAGAGTTGAGTTTATCAAACTATAAAAACACTACGCATTTCCTTTTTAAAACGGCAAATTTTCTTTTATGCTACAGGCCACCATCATGCGATGTGTAACATCCATACTGCTTTTTATTGCCTTTATCCTGCTGTCTTCTACAAGTAATAGCCGTTTTCTAAAAACCGCTAACCTCATGGTAACAGCAACTGGCAATGCTCCGGCTGAATTAAATGCTGAAGAGCTGAAAAAAATATTGATCAACCGGAAAGCAACGCAATTTATACTCGGTAAATCGCAACAGGGAAGAAACCTGGAGGCCTGGTTTTATCCTGGCAGCAGTAATAAAAGAGCATTGATCATCGGGGGAATGCATGGCTCTGAATTATCTTCTATTGAAGTGGCTAAAGAATTGCAACGCCAATTGATTGCCACCGAAAGCATTTTTTATAATGTGATAATCATTCCTTCCTTATTTCCTGATAACGCTGAAGCCGCCAAACAAAATCCATTAATGATAGGTGGGATAGAAAACATCGGCCGGTATAGTTATCGCGGCGCCGTAGATCCCAACAGGCAGATGCCCACGCCGGGACTGGCTTTTGATGAAGAAAACGGTATTGATCATGCAGGCAGAAAAATTGAAATTGAAAATGCTTTATTGCTGGAGCTGATTGATCAGTACCGACCGCAAAGGATCGTTAATCTGCATGCCATCCGAACCATAACTAATGCTGGTGTATTTGCCGATCCACGTACAGATCATAATGGAATCGCATTAGGTTATGCCAGCGATAGCAGTCTTGCTATTGCAATAGCCACTGCTATTCAACAAAAAGGAGGATATATTCCGGGCAATCAGCTGAATAAAAAACCGACCACCGTATATTATAAAGACCCGCCCCCGGTAGCTGCTGGTTTATTTCAGAAAAGAAACCTTACCGGATCAGCATTGCCCGGCAAACGCGGTGGTGGCGTATCGCTGGGCACCTGGGCTTCCACTGCTGTCTGCAATGAAGTAGATTCGTCAAAAAACAGAGATGCCATACGCCTTCTCACCATAGAGTTTCCGGGTAGCAAAAGACCTGTGGATCATAAAAAAGAATTGCAAAGTTTATATCAGCAACAGGTTGAGCTGTACGGGGCAGCTATAAAAAATATTTTCCTGGGTGAATATTTTACAGAAGAAACTGGTAAATAAATCCCATCTGCAATTTATTTTTAGTCCTCCGCTAAAAATTTCCATAACTAACAAGACAGAAGTACAATTTAAACTTACTCTCCGTATTTGTTTTTTCCCTGAAGGGTTTAACTTTTAAGAACACAATTCATCCCCTGTTTACGACAATCCAGTCACCCTGATATTTTTTCCGCCTCTTCCCGGCTCTATTTTGAACCTGATTTAAAACATTAACAATGGAAATAAAAATAACCTTATTAATTACGCTGCTGATGTATGCGTTTGTTATCTGCCAAAGTTTTTTTTACATACTGGCTATGTCCAATACATTGAAAAAAATGCAGGCGGAAACCTATATTGAAACAAGGAATTTGCTGACTGAAAATCTTCAGACGCCATTACAGCTTGTTTATTACACCACATTAGGAGCTTCTATTCTGCTCACTGCTTTTTGTGTGGTCAACCCATCAGGTTGGTTGTTCATCTGCTCTGTTATTGCACTGATAGCTTTAGTGGCGGATGTTTTACTGGCGATAAAAGGAAATATTCCGCTGAATAAATATATCAATAGCTGGACCACGATCAATTACCCGACCAACTGGAAGCAGTATCGTTCAAAATGGTTTACACTTTATCATGTACGCCAGGCTTTGAATATAACAGGCTTTGTAAGTCTGCTGGCTGGCTGGGTATTCGGTATATAATAAAATTCATCAACCCCTTTAATAAAATATAACAAATGAAAAAGACAATACTTATCCTTACTGTTCTCATAGGAGCCGTAATCCTTGGACTAATTGCCTGCACTAGCGGAGCAGCGAAACCAGAAACCGCTTCCATCATCATCAGCAGGGATAGTTTAATAAAACGAGGCAGCTATCTTGTTAACTCCATGGGATGTGATGA
>CAMLEX010000218.1 GCA_946479055.1 uncultured Bacteroidota bacterium
GCCTAAAAAAGCAGCTAAGAAAGTGGCCCGTAAACCTTCTGTAGCATTTATGAAAGCGCTTACCCCAAGCGCAGCATTGGCAGAAGTAGTAGGAAGCAAACCATTGCCACGTACTGAAGTAGTAAAAAAATTATGGGTTTATATCAAAGCAAATAAGCTACAGGATAAAGCCAACAAACGCATGATCAATGCTGACGCCAAACTGAAACCAATTTTCGGTGGCAAAGCCCAGGTATCTATGTTTGATATGGCCAAGCTCATTTCAAAACACGTAAGCTAAAACACATGTGTGAATTAAAAAAAGCACCCGCTTTATGGGTGCTTTTTTTGTGTCATTTTTCCAGTGAAACCCTTTTCCGTCTTATAGCTTCATTGATCCAACCTATTTTTGCATTATGAACAGCGATACAGGAAAATGGATCATTGTCATTGGTGTTTTCATCATTATCGCAGGTGTAATCATCTATTTCTTTCATGATAAACTTCACTGGATTGGCCGTCTGCCCGGTGATATCCGGGTAGAGAAAGAAAATTTCCGGTTTTATTTTCCTATCACTACGATGGTTATTTTGAGCCTGCTACTGACCCTTATCATCCAGTTGATCCGCCGTTTTTTTTGAGCAATTGTTATACTAATTCTCCGAGTTTTAAAAGCTTATCATTTATTCCTGCTCCCGGAGGGCCAGTATGAGGACAGATCCGTTAAAACATATTTCAAGATTGCCTTTTATTCAACGGGGTTCTTTTTAAAGAATCCCGTTGCTGTTTTATTGCCGCTGCTGGTACCCGCAAAGCTTGTGGATAAACCCGGGTGTATCAAACAGAAAGAGAAACGATATATTTTTATAAAAGTTATTGTCATTTATTTTTGAAATCTTCTCGCTTCATTTATGTCGTTGAAAAATATTTTAGAGGATTGCTCTTTAACCATCACCAGCTTTGAGCCGGTGCATGGCGGTGATATTAACCGATCTTATTGTTTATATAGTTCTGATGCAAAATATTTTTTGAAAGTAAATGATGCCAATCTTTACCCGGCTATGTTTGAAAAAGAAGCCAATGGCTTGCAGGCCCTGACCAAAGAGTTGCCAACTCTTATAGTACCGCAGCCAATTAAATACGGCATTGTGCAGCAACAGCAATACCTGCTCCTGGAATGGATTGAACCAGGAAAACCAAAAACAAATTTTTGGGAAAACTTTGGTACCGCACTGGCAATAATGCATCAGCAACCACGATCTTATTTTGGATGGGAAGAGGACAATTATATTGGCAGTTTGCATCAGTATAATACCAAACATGATTCATGGCATTTGTTCTATGCAGAATGCAGGATCATGCCTTTGGTTAGTCGATTATTCAATGCAGGCCTATTCACAAGGCAAGATGTAATGACAGCAGAATCTTTGTGCAAAAAATTCGATCAGCTATTTCCACAAGAGCCTCCTGCATTGCTGCATGGAGATCTGTGGAGTGGAAATTTTATGATAACAGCTACAGGCTCCGCAGGCATTTATGATCCCGCAGTTTATTACGGTCACCGGGAAATGGATATAGGTATGACAAAATTGTTTGGTGGATTTGATGAACGATTTTATGTTGCTTACAATGAAAAGTATCCCTTAGAAAAAGATTGGCAGCTACGGCTTCCGCTAACTCAACTGTACCCCTTATTGGTACATGCTGTTTTATTTGGCGGGCATTATGTGAGAAGTGCAAAGGATATCATGAAACGATTTGATGGATGAGAAATTGATATAGCAATGAACAAACATTTTTATCGAACGACAATCAACAGCTAATTTAGTTTAGCTAAAAAGGCCAGCTAACCGGTTTATTTTCTTTATTGCTTGTATAAATCGCATTAAATATCTCGACTGTTTTTCTGCCTTCAATGCCCGTTACCAATGGTTGCCTGTCCTCCAGTATGGATAAGATAAAATCATGATCCTGCAAACGCAAATAATACCCGATGGGGTCAATAGTTTTAAAAAAATCGCTGTCTTCTTTTTCCCATTGAGCCAGCAAATTTTCTTCCCCGGGGATTGTCCAGATATCATTTTTTGGCGGGTCAACAATCGATGGCACACCCGCAATAAACATAGCCCCACCATCTGTCTGCACACCTACCGAACCGCCGTTGGAACCATGTACATGTACTTTTGCATAAATACCCGGTTTCTGGGAATTGCTTACGATAATATTGGCAATGCCGCCTTTTTTAAACTTTAAAATGGCAACAGCTGTATCCTCGACTTCAATATAGGGATGATTAATATTTTTAGAAACGCCATACAATTCTTCCAGATCATCATTCATGAACCATTGCAGCAGATCCAGTTGATGCGGGGCTTGGTTTACCAATACACCGCCGCCTTCTTTTTCCCAGGAGCCACGCCAGGGATCGCTTTTGTAATAAGTTTCATTGCGCCAGCCCAGCATTAAAATAGTTGCCAAAGAAGGACGGCCAATTTTTCCATCCATGATTGCATTTTTCATTCTTAATGACGATGCAAAAAATCTTCTTTGACTAACAACACCCAACTTTTTTTTATTTTTTGCAGCGGCCTCAATCATTGCATCGCAATCAGCCAGTGAAATGGCCAATGGTTTTTCAACCAGCACATGGGCGCCTGCTTCAAAAGCTATAATGGCCGGACTTTTATGTTCGGGATGTGGCGTGCAGATGATCACCGCATCAACTTTTTCTTTCCTGATCATTTCTTCTACACTATTATACGCTTTTACTCCATAGTTGCCTGCAAAATCCTTTGCTCTTTCGGGGTTACGGCTTTGCACAGCTACCAGTGAACATTCATTGATTTGTTGCAAAGCTTTTGCATGCAGGTGGGCTACCTTGCCGCAGCCGATTATTGCCATTCTTAATTTATCATTCATATCAAGGCTTTAATATTACTTTCATCAATCCTTTTTCTTTATTGTATAAACGACTAAACCATTCAGCACCTTCTGCCAACGGCGCTTCCGCGGAAAGTATGGATCGTACATTCAGTTTTCCTTCCGAGATCAGTTCTAGAATCTCGGGGTATTCACCGTTGATGGCACAGGAGCCCTGTAGTTTCAATTGTCTTGTTACTATTTTTTGCAAGGGCAACTCAACATTCGGTGATAGATTACCAACTAAAACAAGCGTTCCGCCTTTTCTTACTAATTCAATTGCTTTATTAATGGTAGCGCCAATACCAACCACTTCAATGGCGATATCCGCACCGCGGTTACCCGTCAAAGCATTGATCGTATCAATAAGAGCCGGATCGTCCGGGGTAAAGACATGATCAGCTCCCGATTGTTTGGCCAGGTTCAGCTTGCCGGGTTCTGTATCAACAGTGATAATATTTTTGCATCCCTTTATTTTCAATAACTGGATAACAAACATGCCTACCATTCCTGCGCCTATCACCAATATTGTATCATTTTCATGTAAACCCGCCAGGTAAATAGCATGGAGCGCTACGGCAGCAGGCTCGGTCAATGCGGCTTCGGTATAATTCACGTTTTCGGGTATAGCGTAGAGGATGTGTTGAGGAATAGTAACATATTCTGCAAAAGCTCCATTCTTTTTAAACTCTGGTGTAGATACACCCAGCACCATTCTATCATCACTAAGGTTATACATTCCCTGTTGAGTGAACCAGTCATCCTGTTTATAAATAGTAGAATCAAATGTTACCCGGTCACCTTTTTCCCATTGAGTAACAGCAGCGCCTGTTTGTTCTATTATACCCGATGCTTCATGCCCCATGATAACGGGAGGGATCCTTCTGCCCGTGCTACCATCCATACCATGCACATCGCTGCCGCAGATACCCACCGCTTTTATCCTTACCAGCACCTCGTCATCTTTTAGCTCAGGTTCAGCAACATCCTGATAAACGAGCTGCATATATTTTTCAAGTACCAGGGCTTTCATAATTGTAAAAAAATGTGCTGTAAGTTAGGGCTGGCTAAGGAGTTCAACTAAAATATTTTTTTCAGTTTATTTATCAATGTTGCCCGTATGTAATAAGCTTTGAGCTGGAGTAGCGTCGAAGTATATTTTACCGGCAATTGATTTGGGTGTTGTTCTTACAATGGTAAGTAAGGATTTTTTATTAGTTTCCGATACCTGGAGCTACAGCATGACCATTCCTCATTGAAAGAGCGCATTGGAGATGACCAAAAAGATAAATAGGTTTACATTCGTTTAGTTAAAGGATTGCTTCCCATAAAATATCAAACCCTTGAATGAATAAGTCCGGGTCGATGATATCTCAACTGTTTTCTATACGCAACCGGTATGGGGAAAAATTTTCGTCGCAAAAATTGAATCTGTTAAATGCGCTGGATAAGGAAAAGATTACAAGTAAAAAAGCTTTACAATCTTATTATGACAGTTTACTTTTTCTGCTGGCATATCCTGATAACCGATCCGTTTACCAGTCCGCAGGCCAGTCATTGCAACAATTGCAATTGTATATTCAATCTCATCAAAATCTAAAAGCAGGATTATATAATTCCGGCATCACGAATACACGGCTTTGCGCAGCCTTCAGTTTCGAGATCGTAAAATGGCTGAGAAGCCGGCATCCAAATGATATTCGGTTCCACTCCTTTGAGGCAGATGACGGACAGATCCAATCCATCCTGGCGGTTGTTATGCCACGTATTGAATCAGAAATATTGCTGGATACCCATGGCGCCTGGAGATCATGGCTCAAACAATCTTTGAAAAAAGAAGAAGATATGCTGGACCGCCTGATTGCGATCTTCGACGAGACGGATATCCGTCCCGGAGTCAGGGATGAGCTTTGGGTAGCTATCGGAATAAATGCGGAAATTAATTTTCCCACGCATCACAGTCTCCCAGGTTCTTTAATTACTCCTTACTACCATCGTTCGCTCATTAAAAAGAATTTTATCCCACAACAGCGCGATACAAAACCCATCCCGGTTGAGCTGGATGAATCTGAAGCCGAATATATCATTGAATGCGGGAGGATGATACTGGTGCGTCAGCTTCGCGAAATTGACCCAATCACTTTTACTTCGAGCCGTTTTGTTTCTTACTACCGTTTGCCCCGTGGTCTTTCGGTGGCATTGATGGGTATGGTTCCTGAACGGAGAAGTCCTGTTGACAGCTATATGGGATACGTGGTTTTTAAGAATGGGCTGCCTATTGCTTATGCAGGTTCATGGATCCTGTTTGACAGCGGCCGGATCGGGCTCAATGTTTTTCCCGCTTACCGTGGCGGTGAATCCCAATACATTTTTGAACAGGTGTTGAAGCTGCACAGCGAAGTTTATCAGTTAAATCGTTTCAGTGTTGACCCCTACCAGATAGGAAAAGAAAACAGCGATGCCATTCAATCAGGAGCATTCTGGATTTATTACCGGGCGGGGTTTCGTCCTTTCCGTGAAGAACTGAAACAACTGGCAGAAGCCGAAGCCTTGAAAATAAAATCCATCAAAGGCTACCGGAGCCCGGCTCCGGTTTTAAAAAAACTGGCTGATTCAAGACTTGAAATGTTATTGAAAAAAAAGGCCGTGAGGTTTGATGCTACTGATCTGAGCCTGGTATATGCCAGGATACTGAAAGATCAATACAACAATAACCGGAAACTGACGGAGGATTGCTGCTTTAATAAACTGATTGAGTGGCTGCAGTTAAAAAATTATCATGAAGAGAAACTTCAATTCATATTAAAAAACTGGTGCGTTCTCCTTTTCAGCAACGAACAGGAACTGCGCCATAACAATGGATTAAAAAAGATACTCAAAAAACTGTTTGAATTAAAAGCAAGCGGATCAGAAGAAGATTATATAACTGAATTGCAAAGGGCAGGGGAGTTGAGAAAGCTCTTTGAGAGAATGTGGAACGAAAATATTGGATGGTGATCCGGTAGCCTATTCTGGCCACTCATTTGGTTTGTCCCGGTATATTTCTAAGATTTTGCCCTGCTTTAATTGTGAAGTTTGAAAAAAGATCAGGCTGGCTTCCTGCCTTTAGCCAACCCGTTTTTAACCAGGTAATCATAACTTTCCTGCAAGGCTTCAAATACATCCGTAGTAGTTTTATCCATTTCTACAATCATCCACTCCGTATTTCCATTTGCGGCTTTTACAATAGCCGGAAAATTCTGTTTTCCTTTACCCACGGCTACCATCGGATCGGGATTATCATCAGCTAAGGAATCACGCCATACACCAGAACCATCTTTGATATGCAGCAACGGAGCCCGTTTTCCAAATTTTTTGACAATATCTGCCGGATTATGCCCGGCTACTTTCACCCAGTAGGTATCAATTTCAAAAAAGATATCCTTGTCAAGTTGATCTAAAAGAACTTCGTAAACAAAACGTTTACCCACTTTATTGCGGAATTCCCACCAGTGGTTATGAATGCCAAATTGCAACCCGTTTGCTTTGGCAAAACGATTGGCTTCGTTATAAATGGCTATGAGTTGTTTGGTGCCGTCAAACGAACCGTAGCGTATATCTTCGGGCCAGCCATGCCAGATCATTTTTTTACATCCCAGCTCTTTAGACGTTTCCAGGAAGGCGGCTTTCTGATCACCGGTTGGCAATTCAATATGGGCTGAACATACAGGCAGGCCTGCCTCTTTTAAATGCTGTCCCGCCTGCTTTACCGAAATGCCTTCGGGCCAGAAAGCGGTTTCTACGGCCTCAAATCCCATATCGGCAATGCGTTTCAACGTGCCTTTTATATCTTTTTGTATTTCTTTTCTCACGGAATAAAGCTGCACCGCAATTTTTGCAGGTTCATATAGTGAGCTGGTTTCACCAAAGCCGGACAAGATGGAAGATGGAATAAAAGTAGCGCCTAACGCCCCCATGCCTCCCAACTGCAAAAATTTTTTTCTATCCATCAGCATTTTTTTGATTGCATAAATTTAAAATAAAAAATTGGAGGAATTTTTTATAGATGCTTTTCAATTTTTTGCAGTTCACTTTCCACAAGCAAATATTTATTCATCAGCTCTATCACACTATTCTGTTTATCCTTTTATTCAATCATTCCAGTGGCGGCTCCACGTATTTCTCATTGAGTGGTTGCAGGTGATGGCGCATAATCTGGCGGGCACAGGTATTCCACCTCAGGATTGCATCATCATTGCCCGGCGGACGAACAGCTTCCGCTTTTTCATAAAACTCCATCGCTTCGTTCAGCCATTCATAAACAGCAAACTGCCCACCCCTGGTTCGGTTTAAAATGGCCATGGCTTCCCGTTCACTTATAATACCGGAGTAATAATTTCTTTCATAATCAGTTTGAAGTCGCGGCAGGAGCTGACGTGCCCGGTTCACATCACCCGATGAAGAAGTGTCGAACTGATCAGTAATGGCCAATAACAAAATGATAATAGCTTTGGCATTATCAGGATCCACTTCAAGAATGTCAAGGCAGATACTTTCAGCCAGGTCAGGTTCATCGAGCAGCCGGTATCGTTCCGCTTTTTCGAGAGCCGCCGGAATGCTGTCCCTGGAAATGTTTTTAAGTTGGAACATGATTGGTTATTTTAATTTTTTTAAAAAAATACAACGGGTTACGGGATGCAGGATACGGGATACGAGTTATGAGATACGGGACGTCCGTTCAGAAAATAAAT
>CAMLEX010000219.1 GCA_946479055.1 uncultured Bacteroidota bacterium
CGAAGCTGTTATCAAAGCCGGTGCAACGGTTGTCAATATTCCTGACACTACGGGTTATTGCCTACCACATCAATACGGAGAAAAGATCGCTTACCTGGTTAATAATGTATCCAATATTGATAAAGCCATTATCAGTTGTCATTGTCATAATGACCTTGGTTTAGCAACAGCGAATTCCATTTCCGGAGTATTGAATGGTGCAAGACAGATCGAATGTACTATTAACGGTTTGGGTGAAAGAGCCGGCAATACTTCGTTGGAAGAAGTTGTGATGATATTGAAACAACATCATGCACTTGGATATTATACCAATGTAAAAACACAACAACTGAATCCTATCAGCCAGCTTGTTTCTGAAACCATGCGCATGCCGGTACAGCCGAATAAAGCGATCGTTGGTTCCAATGCGTTTTCACATTCATCCGGTATCCACCAGGATGGTTTCCTGAAAGATTCGTTGACCTACGAGATCATCAACCCGGAAGAAGTAGGTGCTGGTGGTTCTAAAATAGTATTGACAGCAAGAAGTGGACGGTCTGCTCTTGCTCATCGTTTTCACAAACTGGGGTATCAATACACAAGAAATGATATTGACGTGTTATATGTTGAGTTTTTGAAAGTAGCGGATATAAAGAAAGAAGTGGCAGATGAAGATTTGCAGGTGTTGGCGAAGGAATATGTGGGAGTAGAAGCAATATAAGCGGCCCCCTTCCCGAACTTCGTTCCTAACCTTCGGTTACCCCCGATAGGGGAAGCCATCAAAGCACAGCCCTCGCTTGTTGGAGATACTAATAAGTGCTCTCCGAAAATGGCGAATAGAGATATGAAGTTGACGTGGTGGTTATGAAGTTTGGAGTTTGCATACAGCACCGTCCCTTCTCCTTGGGAGAAGGGAAAGAGGGATGAGGCCGCGAACAGAACGACGAATGGAGCGTCGCAACAAAAGTTAAATCAGGGAACTGAAGCTGGTAAAAAAATATTCAGAAATAGGTTATGGGCAATACATTATTTGAAAAGATCTGGGATAACCACGTTGTCAAAACCATTGACGGCGGACCTTCTGTATTGTATATCGATAAACATTTTATACATGAAGTAACCAGCCCGCAAGCTTTCACCGGTTTGAATAAACGAGGTATCAAAGTTTTTCGTCCAAAACAGGTAGTTGCGACTGCCGATCATAACGTTCCTACACTGAATCAACATCTGCCAATCAAAGAAGAATTATCAAGACGACAGGTAGAGGCGCTGAAGAAAAATTGCGAAGAACATGGTATTGAATTATATGGCCTTGGTCACCCGTACCAGGGCATTGTTCATGTTATAGGGCCCGAGTTGGGAATTACTCAACCCGGTATGACGATTGTATGCGGCGACAGTCATACATCTACGCATGGCGCATTTGGCAATATCGCATTTGGTATTGGTACCAGCGAAGTGGAAATGGTAATGACAACACAATGCTTATTGCAAAGCAAGCCGTTATTAATGCGTATCAATATTGATGGCGAACTGAATAAAGGTGTAGTAAGTAAGGACATTGTATTATATATTTTGGCAAAAATATCCGCAAGCGGCGCTACCGGTTATGCTGTTGAGTTTGCAGGATCAGCTATTCGTTCGCTTACGATGGAAGCCCGGATGACCATCTGCAACATGAGTATTGAGATGGGTGCACGTTGCGGCATGATAGCACCGGATGAAACAACATTCGAATATATAAAAGGAAGAAAGTTTGCTCCCCAGGGTGAAGCATGGAATAAAGCATTGGCGTACTGGAAAACATTATACAGCGATAGTGATGCAAAATTTGATAAAGAAATATTTATCAAAGCAGAAGAGATCGAACCGATGATTACTTATGGCACCAATCCTGGAATGGGTATTGGCATTGGTGGTCATGTACCATCACTTACTGAAATAGATAAAAAAGAAAAAGCATCTTTTGAAAAATCGTTGCAGTACATGGGACTTGAGGCAGGCGATACTATAAAAGGGAAAAAAGTTGATTATGTATTCATTGGCAGTTGCACCAATTCTAGAATTGAGGACCTGCGCATGGTTGCTTCTTTTGTAAAAGGGAAACACAAAGCAAAAGATGTGGAAGTCTGGATTGTTCCCGGAAGCAAACAGGTAGAAGCACAGGCCAAACACGAAGGCATTGATAAAATTTTTGAAGAAGCAGGTTTTATGTTGCGGCAACCAGGATGTTCAGCTTGTTTAGGAATGAATGAAGATAAAATTCCGGCAGGAAAATATTGTGTCTCCACTTCCAATAGAAATTTTGAAGGAAGACAGGGAGCTGGTGCAAGAACATTGCTGGCAAGTCCGTTAACAGCTGCTGCAGCTGCTATTACAGGAGTTATTACCGACGTAAGAGAATTATTAAACTAAGAAGGATGAGAGCATTTACTATACTCAACTCAAGATTTGTTCCGCTACCGATTGAAAACATCGACACGGATCAGATCATCCCTGCACGTTTTTTAAAATCAACTACACGGGATGGTTTTGGGAAAAATCTTTTCCGTGACTGGCGTTATGAAAATGACGATGCAACAAAACCAAAACCTGGTTTTCCCTTGAACCAACCACAATACAGCGGAGAAATATTAGTAGCCGGAAAAAATTTTGGTTGTGGTTCCTCAAGAGAACATGCAGCATGGTCTATTTTGGATTATGGCTTCCGGGCTGTTGTATCCAGTTTCTTTGCTGATATTTTTAAAAATAATGCGTTGAACAATGGCGTGTTGCCGGTAACGGTATCGGAAGAATTCTTGAAAAAGATATTTCAACAGGATAACAGCTCTACCCTTTCTTTAGATCTTGAAAAACAAACCATCACGATAGATAAAACCGGCGAACAGGAACATTTCGATATTAACAGTTATAAGAAGACCTGTTTACTGAACGGCTATGATGATATTGATTATTTATTAAGCATAAAAAAAGATATTGAACAGTTTGAGGAAACTCTGAATTAATGGGTTCTGCTTCTATCATATTAAAAAATATAAATGCACAGCAATACGGCAAAGCTGTACTGGATAATATTTCTTTCGAATTACAGCCAGGGCAGCATGTTGCCATTATAGGAGAAAGTGGCAGTGGGAAATCTTCGCTGGCAAAAGCAATTGCCGGAAAACTTTTTGTAAAAGGAAGTATTGAAATTAATTATTCAGCTAATTCTTCTTTACAGGCAAAAACAGTTTTGATAGAAGCAACAGAAACATTGAAGAATTTATCAAACGTTTCTGATTTTTATTACCAGCAACGTTTCAATAGTTGTGATGCTGATGATGCATTGACTGTTGAACAGGAGTTAGCCAAAACGCTTGGTTCATCTACTGAAGCAGAGGCATTACTGGATCAACTGAATTTAACGCATAGGAAACAAACACCACTAATACAGCTTTCCAACGGAGAACAAAAAAAACTGCAGCTTATCAAGTCATTGGTTCAGCAGCCACAGGTACTTATCCTGGATAATGTATTTGTGGGCCTTGATGTTCAAAGCAGGAAGGAATTGCATCATATCATTAATCAACTCGCTGAGAAAGGCACAACAATTATTTTAGTTACTGACGAAAGAGAGTTGCCTGCTTCAATTACACATATTGCAGAATTGTACCAGGGAAAACTGGCGCAGTTTGCAGATAGAGAAAACTTTGTTGCCTTTCACCCTGAAAATAACAATACGGAATCATATCCTGGTTCTGCCTCTTTGTTCCAAGCCAGCACTGAACAGTTTGATACTATTGTAAAAATGAAAAACCTCACTATTCAATATGGTGATAAAATCATTTTACAAAACATCAATTGGCAGGTGAAGCAAGGCGAACACTGGATGATAAAAGGCCATAACGGCGCAGGTAAATCCACTTTATTAAGTTTGATTACGGCAGATAATCCGCAAGCCTATTCACAAGAAATTTATTTGTTTGACAAACGTCGTGGCACGGGCGAAAGTATCTGGGATATTAAAAAACAAATTGGTTTTGTCTCGCCGGAACTTCATAAATTTTTTGATACGGGTGCTTCTGTTCACAACGTTGTCGCTTCAGGTCTTTTTGATACAATGGGTTTGTTCAGACAATTAAATGCTGTTCAGGAACAAACTGTCAACGATTGGATCAGTCTCTTTGGCTTGAAGGATTACACCCATAAACCGTTATTCTTATTATCAACAGGTCAGCAAAGGCTTGCCTTACTGGCAAGGGCATTGATAAAAAATCCGGCATTGCTGGTATTGGATGAACCCTGCCAGGGTTTAGATGATCATCAGACAAAACAATTCATTCAATTGATTGATGAGATCTGCGGTCAATCTGAAACCACATTAATCTTTGTAAGTCATTACGATGATGAAATTCCTGCATGCATTTCTAAAAAACTGGAGTTACAGAAGGGAAAACAGATCACTTTACTTAAAGAACAAGCATTACTATAATCCGACCACCAAAACAGGAGATATGAAAAAACAAATTAGTGTAATTGAAGGAGATGGAATTGGCCCGGAAGTAACCAAGCAATCTATCCGTGTTTTAAATTCTATTGCAGATACATTCGGTCATGAGTTTACTTACACTTATTGCCTGATGGGTGCCGATGCCATTGATAAAACGGGAAATCCTTTACCGGATGAAACGATTGATGTGTGTTTGAAAAGCGATGCCATCCTATTCGGTGCTATCGGTCATCCCAAATATGATAATGACCCAACTGCTAAAGTAAGACCTGAGCAGGGTTTGCTGAAACTTCGTAAATCTTTGCAGTTGTTTGCTAATATCCGCCCGGTGAATACATATTCGGCATTGCATCACCTTTCTCCTTTGAAAACAAAAAATATTGAAGGCGTTGATTTCGTCATTTTCCGCGAACTGACCGGTGGTATTTATTTTGGAAAAAAAGAATTGAATGCAGAAGGTACACAGGCTTTGGACGAATGTGTTTACAGCCGTGAAGAAATTGAACGCATTGCTCATCTCGCTTTTCAATATGCCCGGAAAAGGAAAAAGAAATTATTACTGGTTGATAAAGCAAATGTGTTGGAAACATCGAGGCTTTGGAGAAAAGTGGTACAGGAAATAGCATTGGAATATAAGGATGTGACTGTTGACTATATGTTTGTAGATAACGCGGCCATGCAGATCATCATCAATCCTAAACAATTTGATGTAGTGCTTACAGAAAATATGTTTGGCGATATCATCAGCGATGAAGCCAGTGTGATCAGCGGGTCCCTTGGATTGTTGCCTTCTGCCTCTATAGGAAATAGTTCTGCGTTATTTGAACCTATTCATGGTTCTTATCCGCAAGCGGCAGGAAAAGATATTGCCAACCCATTAGGTTCTATTCTTTCGGCGGCTATGCTACTTGATTATTTTGAACTGAAAGAAGAAGCAGATCTTATTCGTGAGGCGGTAAACTGGACATTGCAGAATGGATTTGTTACGAAAGATATTGACCCGGTAAATTTTTATTTCACTTCTGTAGTTGGAGAATTGATCAGTGATTATGTAGCGGGTAAAATTCCGGGATCATTTAAAAGTGAAAATATCGAATTGAATAAATCGACGATTATATAACAGAACCAAGATTTATTGGATTACTATGGATTGATTGAAAAAATAAATCCAGGTTCTGACAAAAAAGTTCTTTGTTTTTAAAATTGGCGGGAGTATATTCGCAGTACAATTCCCCTCATGTTGAAGAGCAGTATAAATAATGTCTTTGTTTCAATAACCACAATTCTCGTGGTGGTCCTTATTATACCTGCACTTAACGGAGGAGGAACACTAGTATAAATTAAAATAAACGAAATACTAAAAAACCCGCCTCCGAAAGGCGGGTTTTTTATGTGTCTGACACCAACGTCTGACACATTAGGCCATAAAAACAAAAAAGAAAAAATTATGTACTACAACGAGCATACAATTATTTATCACAACGGCGAATTGGTAAAAGCGGCCGATACCAAAACAGATTTGTTTGGTCAGTCCTTACACTATGGTTATGCCGTGTTTGAAGGAATCCGTTCCTATAAAACTGTGAGTGGTGACACAAGGATCTTTAAAGAGGTTGAGCACTACGATCGTTTGAAAAGATCAGCGGAGGCATTGAACATGCCTTACCCTTTTGATAACAATGAATTAATTGCGGCTACTTACCAGGTATTGAAAAAAAATAATTTACAGGATGCGTATATCAGGCCTGTAGTTTATGCACCCGCCAATATGAGCTTCAATCCCAACAAAGAATCATTTATTGTAATTCAGGCCTGGAAAATGGAACCATTTCTTGGGGAAAAATTAATCCGGGTCATGACTTCATCTTTTGAACGTCCAAATCCAAAAGGTTTTAAAATACAAGCCAAAGCTTCCGGCCATTATGTGAATTCAATTTTGGCCAGCCAGGAAGCAAAAGCCGCCGGATATGACGAAGCTCTTTTAAACGACATGAATGGCTTTGTTGCTGAAGGACCCGGTGCCAATGTTTTTTTTGAAAAAGATGGCAAATTATTTACACCGTCTACTGGGAATATTTTACCCGGCATTACAAGAGCAACAGTAATAGAACTCTGCGATGAATTGAATATACCCGTAGATGAAAAATTATTTACAACCGCTGAATTGAAAGAAGCAGATGCCGCATTTTTCTGTGGCACGGCTGCTGAAGTAATTGGCTGGGAAAGTATTGATAATGTAAAATTTCCTGTTGCGTGGAGTAACACACTCGGAAAGATCATTCAAGACGCCTATAATCATAAAGTAATAGAAAAAAAATTTAAACAATCTTTAGCTGAAGCATAATGGAACTTAATAAATATTCAAAGACGATTACACAGGACCCTACACAACCAGCCGCACAAGCAATGTTGTACGGAATAGGATTAACAGACGATGATCTGAAAAAAGCACAAGTGGGTGTAGTAAGTATGGGCTATGATGGCAATACCTGCAATATGCATTTAAATGAGCTTGCAAAGATTGTAAAGCAAGGAGTATGGGATAATGATTTAGTGGGATTGATATTTAATACAATTGGCGTAAGCGATGGCATCAGCAACGGAACGGATGGAATGCGGTATTCATTAGTGAGCCGTGATATCATTGCTGATTCAATCGAAGCAGTTTGCGGTGCACAATATTATGATGCAGTGATTGCATTACCGGGTTGTGATAAAAATATGCCCGGCTCTATCATTGCCATGGGACGTTTGAATCGTCCGGCTATTATGGTGTATGGCGGCACTATCGCACCGGGTCATTATAAAGGTGAAGACTTAAATATCGTATCTGCATTTGAAGCTTTAGGCAAAAAAATAGCAGGTCAACTAAATGAAGCAGATTTTAAAGGCATTGTAATGAATAGTTGCCCGGGCGCCGGCGCCTGTGGCGGTATGTATACAGCCAATACGATGGCCTCAGCAATTGAAGCATTAGGAATGAGTTTGCCTTATTCATCTTCTAACCCCGCTTTGAGTAAGGATAAAACAGATGAATGTTTAGCAGCAGGCAAAGCTATCCGCCACCTGCTGGAAAAAGATATCAAACCGTCTGATATC
>CAMLEX010000220.1 GCA_946479055.1 uncultured Bacteroidota bacterium
AAAGTAAAAATCTTTTGGGCATTAACACAGAATCTTTGCGGTTAAATCTTTTTACTTAAATTGTAAACATAGGAGAACGCGGAGAAAATACGCAAAGAGAACATAAGGTTTCGATATTGACCTGAATCTAATGGAAAATTACCATTGCACTTCAGAATAAACCAAACGCTTATAAGTATCCGCTGCACCAGGCTGTATAAGCGTTATACTTATTTTTCAACAGAGGGTACAAATTTTTATTTTTTGCTAAACAAAACTGTTTGGGTCATAGATATTACTTTTGTTAATGATGTTTTACAAACACATAATTGCGATCTTGATTTGGGTGAGTGTAACGGACCATGTGTTTTCCCAATCCTCTCAATATTCATTCTCACGTCTTAATATTAATAATGGCTTGTCCAATAACCAGGTTAATTGTTTTTATAAGGACAAACAAGGGTTTTTGTGGATCGGTACTATGTCCGGATTGAACCGCTATGATGGCTACCATTTTAAAATATTCCGGCACGATCAGAAGGATACCAGTTCACTAGCAGACGATTTTATTTCAAAAATAGTAGAAGGTCCGGGTAACAAACTTTGGATTGCAACAAGAAGCGGCATGAATGTATTTGATCCGCTTACTGAAAAATTTTCCCGTAATACGGTTTCTGCATTAAATGAAGTTGGTATTGTCAGTGATTTGATAACCGATATCCGGAAAGATACAAAAGGAGATTTCTGGTTTTTATCAGGAAGGAAAACGTTATACCGCTATAGCCAATCGGCAAAAAGAAGTACAGTTGTGTTCAAAACTCTTTTTCAGCAAAATGAAATAGCTTCATTTGACATTGGTAAAAACGGTCATTGCTATATTATTCATACCAATGGTGTCATTACAATTCTGGACGCAGCCACCGGGACAACGATTAGCAGCAATAACATTCCGGCAAAAGTTTTTGGAAGTAGTCCCTTATTGTATTCAGTGTTTACGGATAATGACAATGAGTTGTGGATCTCTTTTCCCGCTCTCAATCCAAAAGGGGTTTTGCGATTGAATCCTGCAAACGGCAATTATACATTGCTGGAGAAAGATAAAGGGATGCCGAAGTTGAATACAAATCTTGTCGTCAGTATTCAACAGGACAACCAGGATAATATCTGGCTATCTACCGATCATGGAGGTGTTAATATTTACAGTAAGAAAACAAATACAATACAATATCTTCTCCATAATGATGATGATAGTAAAAGTCTTAGCCAGAATAGTATTACCGCTTCGTATAAAGACAATACAGGGATCATCTGGCTGGGAACATACAAGCAGGGTATTTCTTATTATCATGAAAATATCATTAAGTTTCCTGTGTACCGTCACCAGTTATCCAATCCTGCCAGTCTTCCTTTTGATGATGTAAACCGGTTTGTGGAAGATGCAAAGGGAAATATATGGATCGGCACCAATGGCGGTGGTCTTATATATTATGACAGGACAGCGAATAGATTTATACAATATAAACACCAGCCAGGTAATTTAAATAGCATAAGTAATAATGTAATTGTCAGTCTTTTTATTGATCATCAGCAAAAGCTATGGATCGGCAGCTATTATGGAGGCCTGGACTGTTATGATAATGGCCGGTTCCTTCATTATAAAAACGATCCGGCTGATCCAAATAGTCTTTCTGATAACAGGGTGTGGGAGATCTATGAGGATTCAAAAAAAAATCTGTGGGTAGGAACATTGAATGGAGGACTGAACCGTCTTGACAGGGAGAAAAATATTTTTTACCACATGAATGTTTCGCAACAAAATTCCATTGGTTCAAATTATATCTCCGCTATTACGGAAGACGGGCAGGGCAATCTTTGGGTGGGCACTGATAATGGAGTTGACGTAATTGATAATAAAAATAATGTTACGCATTATGCCAATTATTCCGCTCAGCCGGACGGTTTGAGTAATAATAATATCATTTCTATTTTCCATGATAGTCGCGGTTTGCTATGGATAGGTACCAGGGATGGATTAAATCTTTTTGATCCGAAGAAGAAAGGATTTATTTCTTTCAGAACAAATGAGGGGCTGCCCGGAAATACCATATTAAATATCCTGGAAGACGATCAGAAGCGTTTATGGATCAGTACCAACAACGGAGTAGCTAATATCACCGTTTTAACAGATGAAAATAAAAAGCTGACTATTAAATCGGTTAATTATGATGAGTTGGATGGATTGCAGGGTACAGAATTCAATGAGAATG
Organism: uncultured Bacteroidota bacterium; assembly: GCA_946479055.1. The sequence continues at coordinate 2,247 of CAMLEX010000220.1, forward strand.
CGGCATTAAAAACATCCAAAGGTGAAATGATCTTTGGCGGAGCCAATGGTTTTAATCTTTTTCATCCTTCTGCTATCAGATCTGATAAAGTAAACGCTGTTATTGTATTGACCGATCTGCAATTATTTAACAGGAGTGTGGTGATAAAGGAAAAAATAAATGGCAGGGTGATTCTTTCCAAGTCTGTATCAGAAACAAACTACATAGAACTACGGCATAATGAAAATATACTGGCTATCGAATTTGCCGCCTTGAATTTCTTCAACCCTGAAAAGATCCGGTATGCTTACAAGCTTGATGGGTTTAATAAGGATTGGGTTTATACGGATGGCGATATGCGAAAAGCTGTCTATACCAACCTTGATCCCGGCAGTTATACATTCAGGGTAAAAGCTTCAGATGAGGATGGTGTGTGGGGCGAAGAAAAAACAATGCTTGCGATAAAGATCAGGCCGCCATTCTGGAAAACACCGCTTGCCTTTCTGTTATATGCTACCGTGATTTTTGCGGCCCTTTGGTTTGCCCGGCGAATTTTATTGGAAAGAGCAAGGATGCGGTTTGAAGTAGAGCAGCAACGGAATGAAGCTGAAAGAGTTCAACAGTTGGATGCGTTGAAAACAAAATTCTTTACCAATGTCAGTCATGAATTCAGGACGCCACTAAGCCTGATTCTTTCGCCATTGGAAAAGATTGTCAAAAAAACGGGCGACCCGGATCAAAAAAAACAATTACAACTGGTACAGCGAAATGCTAAACGATTGCTAAACCTGGTAAATCAATTACTCGACTTTCGGAAAATGGAAGTGCAGGAATTCAGTGTCCATCTTTCCCGTCAGGATATCATCAGCTTTATCCGTGACATCACTTTTTCTTTTTCTGATATTTCGGAGAAGAAAGACATTGAGCTGCTTTTCAAAACCAATATTGAAGTACTGGAGACTTATTTTGATAAGGACAAACTGGAAAAAATTCTTTTCAATCTTTTATCCAATGCTTTTAAATACACTCCTGCCGCTGGTAAGGTGCAGGTAGAAGTAGTTTTTTCAGGAAATGAGATGGGTAGCAATTCAATTCAGCTCATCGTAAAAGATTCTGGTATTGGAATTCCTAAGGAGATGCACGAAAAAATATTTGAAAGATTTTACCAGCTTAGTTCTCCCGGTGACATACAAAGCAGCGGAAGCGGAATCGGCCTTGTTATAACCAAAGAGTTTGTCAAGCTGCATGGAGGTAGTATTGCTGTAGAAAGTGAACCCGAAAAAGGTACTTCTTTTATAGTAACATTACCGGTACAGGATGTACAGGAAGTTCCGAAGATGAACGGCATGAGCGAAGAAACTATTTTATCAGTAGATCAACCCATATCAACGGAGATTGAAACGGAAACGGTAATTGGCTTGTCAAAAAAACGCACTATCCTGCTGGTAGAAGACAATGAGGACTTTCGTTTTTACCTCAAGGATAACCTTAAACAGACTTACCATGTAGCGGAGGCCATCAACGGAAAGGATGGATGGGCGAAAGCAAAAGAGCTGCAGCCTGACCTGGTAGTCAGTGATATTATGATGCCGGTTTTGAATGGAATCGATTTGTCAAAGAAAATAAAGACCGATCCCCGTACTTCTCATATCCCTGTTATTCTTCTGACGGCTATGAGCAATGAAGAAACTGAATTGGAAGGCTTCAGGGCGGGTATCAACGATTATATTTCCAAGCCTTTTACTTTTGAGATACTTGCTTCCCGCATCAGGAGTTTGCTAAACCTGCAGGAGCAGCTTCGTAAAAAATTCCAGGGGCAAATAGAAATAACTCCGGCTGATGTAACGGTGACCCCGGTTGACGAAGATTTTATGAAACGGGCTTTTGAAACAGTGGAAAAGAATATGGACAATCCTGACTTCGGGGTAGAAGACCTGAGCCGGGAATTATTTATGAGCCGGGTGGCGCTGTATAAAAAACTTTTATCCATAACCGGGAAAACCCCGATTGAGTTCATCCGTATTATGCGGTTGAAAAGGGCTGCCCAATTGTTGCAAAAAAGCCAGCAAACCGTTTCTGAGATTGCCTACGAAGTCGGTTACAATAACCCCAAGATATTTACCAAATATTTCAAGGAAGAATTTGGTGTCACCCCTTCTCAATACCAGGCGCAAAAAGCCTGATTCAGAACACGGATAGCACAGCCGGTACCGCCAAAGCGGCTACCGTGTTCCCATTCTTCGTATTAAAGATGTGGGTACGTGGTAGGCCGAAGCAGGAGATTTGAAAGATTTGCACGGATATTATCTGTGATAATCCATTGGTCAAGGTCATCTGTGTTCCATTCTACACTTTTTAAACAATTCCTAAGGGAAATGTAAGCTCCAAATTTTATTACTGAAAATCAGGTGTTTGTATTTGTCTGGGAACATTTGATACCCCATATGAAAACATTACACCCCCATTGCTTATTCCATTCGCAGGTAATTTAGCCCCATAAGATTTTGTTTATTTCTGATAGATTTTAACGATTGCTATGCCAAAGTTTCTGCGCTTTTTTTTATGGATTATTCTATGTGCCCCCTTATTTTCCCGTGCTAATGGCGAGACGTCATTTATCAAAACAGAAGATGGTGTAATCATTTATCCTGATGCAGACCTGGCCGGAAATACCCGGGCAATAAGACTACAGGTAATAACTGAAAATATTATTCGGGTAATAGCCAGTCCGGAAAAAGAATTTCCAGTTCAAAACAGCCTGATTACGGTTTATAAAAGCAGTCGTGTCTTACCTCCCTGGAATCTTGTTTCTGACACCGATAAAGACAAAATAACCCTAAAGACAAAATTTATTACAGCTATTGCCGACCTCAGTACCGGCACTGTTGTCTTTTATGATGCCAACGGCAATAAGATATTGGGTGAGAAAAAAATGGGCCGTCATTTGGAGCAAACTGTTCTGGAAGGCAAAAAAACTTATTCCATCACCCAGACATTTGCTACCACCAGCGAAGACGCTTTGTATGGCCTTGGACAGCACCAGGATGATGTATTCAATTATAAAGGACAACAGGTTAAATTATTTCAGAATAATACGGAAGTAGCCGTTCCTTTTTTGATATCTAGTAAAAATTACGGCATTCTTTGGGATAATTATTCTCTTACTACGGTGGGTGATATCCGTCCTTTCCGTCCTCTTTCCAGTCTTAATTTATTTTCTAAAAATGGGGAGCTGGGATGGCTGAGTGCATTATATAGTAATGATAAAAACAATCCTAAAGACATAGCGATTGAAAGAGCTGAATCCGCAATCAATCTCGAGTTTTTAAATGACTCAAAACTTTATTTACCCAAAGAGTTTAAACCTTTAAATGGGATTGTTAGCTGGCAAGGTAGTATCGTCAGTGATTTTACCGGCATTCATAAATTGAGATTAACCTATGGCGGCTACATAAAAGTTTGGCTAAATGGCCAGCTACTGCTCGACAGGTGGAGAAAGGCATGGAATCCAGCACCCGCATTACTGGACGTGAATCTTGAAAAGGGAATAGCAGCGCCCATTCGTATTGAATGGCTACCCGAGGGTGAAGAATCATATCTATCTTTTAAATGGCAGGAACCTGCCAATCCCAAAGAACAAAACAATTTCAGCTTTTCATCTGAAGCAGGACAGCAAGCGGATTATTATTTCATCTTTGGAAAAAATATGGATGAGGTCATTTCCGGTTACAGGGATATTACCGGTAAAGCCACCATCGTTCCGAAATGGGCTCTTGGTTTCTGGCAAAGCCGTGAACGATATAAAACCCAGGAAGAAATTCTAGCTACCGTTGCGGAATTCAGAAAGCGAAAAATTCCATTGGATAACATTGTGCTGGATTGGAGTTATTGGAAAGAAAACAATTGGGGCAGCCAGGAATTTGATGCTTCCCGGTTTCCCAATCCTGATAGCATGATCGATGTGCTGCATAAACAATACAACACACGTTTGATGATCTCTGTGTGGCCCAAATTTTATGAAGGCATACCTGCTTATAATGAATTTGAAAAGAAAGGCTGGCTGTATAAAAGAAATATCGCCGACCGTCAGCGTGACTGGATCGGCAAGGGTTATGTCTCCACATTTTACGATGCCTTTAATGAAGATGCAGGAAAGGATTTTGGGAACTGATCTATAAAAAAATATACAGCAAGGGAATTGATGCCTGGTGGATGGACGCCAGCGAACCTGATATTCTCTCCAATGTATCTCCCGAAAAAAGAAAGCAACAAATGTCACCAACGGCTATTGGGCCAGCCGCTGAAAACCTGAATGCTTATCCTTTGCAAAATTCGAAAGGCATATATGAAGGCCAGCGTTCTGTTGATCCCGATAAAAGGGTGTTTCTATTAACACGTTCTGGATTTGCAGGCTCGCAACGGTATGCTGCTGCAATTTGGAGCGGCGATATTGGTGCAAGATGGCCCGATATGAAAGCACAGATTTCTGCAGGTATTAATTTTTCGATGTCTGGTATTCCCTACTGGACAATGGATATTGGCGGCTTTGTAGTCGAAAAACGTTTTGAAAAACCGAATGAAAAAGACCTGGAAGAATGGCGTGAACTGATGACCCGCTGGTACCAATTTGGCGCTTTTGTACCACTGTTCCGTGTCCATGGTCAATATCCTTATAGGGAGATCTATAACACCGCACCGGAAGATCATCCTGCTTATAAAAGCATGCTTTATTATAATAAGCTACGCTATCGCTTAATGCCCTACATCTATTCGGTAGCTGGTATGACCTATCATGATAATTATACAATTATGAGAGGCTTGGTTATGGATTTTGCTAAGGATACTGCTGTTTTAAATATAGGTGATCAATACATGTTTGGCCCTTCTTTATTGATCAATCCTGTTTATGAATATCAGCAACGCAGCAAAGAATTGTATTTACCAAAAGGACAAGCATGGTATGATCTGTATTCAGGAAAGCGATACGAAGGTGGCCAGAAAATAAAGGCGGATGCACCTTATGAGACCATGCCTGTTTATGTAAAAGAAGGTTCTATTATTCCTTTTGGTCCCGAACTGCAGTACACAGCTGAAAAGAAAGCGGATACCATCACCCTGCATGTATATACCGGCAAAAATGGTGAATTCACTTTATACGAAGACGAAGGGTTGAATTATAATTATGAAAAAGGATTGTATTCAACCATTCAATTTCATTATACAGAAAGCGATAAAAAGATTACTATAGAAGAGAGAAAAGGAAATTTTCCTGGAATGCTGAAGAAAAGATACTTCCGGATAAAATATATCACCAATGAAAAACCAATAGAGC
>CAMLEX010000221.1 GCA_946479055.1 uncultured Bacteroidota bacterium
CACAATCAAATGCTGATCACGCATCCATTTATTTAACAGGAGGCCGAAAAAAAAATACAAGTGGCATCAGCGATCTTTATAGCTCCGTTTTTAAATTCGATATCCTGAAAAACCAATGGGAAGAGAAAGCATCTCTTCCTTACGCTTTATCTGCCGGCACAGGTATTGTTGCCGGCTCCAACAATATTTTGATCTTTGGCGGTGACAAAGGAGAAACATTTCATAAGACCGAAAAATTTATCGCTGCTATCCATTCGGAAAAAGACGATAGAAAAAAAGCAGAGTTGATTCAGCAGAAAAATAAATTGCAATCTTCTCATCCTGGCTTTAGCAAAGAAATTTTAATGTATAATGCTGAATCGGATGAATGGACTGTTGTGGGTTATATCCCTTTTGATTCGCCGGTTACTACCAGTGCTGTGATATGGGAGGATGAAGTGATCATACCAACCGGAGAAATAAAAGCTGGCGTGAGAACGCCACAAATATTATCAACTAAGTTAGATCCAAAAGGCAAATGAAAAATTCAAAAAATTATCCCTGGATAGTAGTTGGTTTGTTATGGGTGGTTGCTTTGCTCAATTATATGGACAGGCAAATGTTATCAACCATGAAGCCTTCCATGACGATTGATATTGCGGAGCTTCAGACGGCGACAAATTTCGGACGATTGATGGCCATCTTTCTTTGGATCTATGGTTTTATGAGTCCTGTTGCAGGAATGATAGCTGATAAGTTCAACCGCAAATGGTTGATCGTAGGAAGTTTGTTTGTATGGTCTGGAGTTACTTTCACCATGGGATATGCAACAACTTTTAACCAGTTGTACTGGCTAAGGGCAATCATGGGCGTCAGCGAAGCCTTATATATTCCCGCAGGATTATCATTGATCGCCGATTTTCATACATCAAGAACAAGATCACTGGCCATTGGGATTCACATGACAGGACTTTATATGGGACAGGCCCTGGGTGGTTTTGGCGCTACTATCGCCGATAAGTTTTCATGGAATACGGCTTTTCAGTCTTTCGGCATTATCGGTATTATTTATTCGGTGGTGCTGATCATTTTTCTAAAAGAGAAAAAAGTTGAAGCAGTGAAAATGGCTGTTGCAAACACAGTAAAAACAATTGAAAGAGTATCCCTGTTTAAAGGATTGGCATTATTGGTTACCAATATTTCTTTTTGGATCATACTTTTTTATTTCGCTATACCAAGTTTGCCGGGATGGGGAATTAAAAATTGGTTGCCCACACTTTTTGCTAATAGCCTGGATATCGACATGTCGAAGGCAGGACCATTATCCACTATCACTATTGCTGCTTCTTCATTTCTTGGTGTGATCTTCGGCGGCATATTATCAGACAGATGGGTTCAAAAGAATATTCGTGGAAGAATTTATACCAGCGCTATAGGCCTGGCATTGACCATTCCGGCTTTATTGCTGATAGGATATGGTCACTCATTGTTTCATGTTATCGGTGCCGCGTTTTGTTTTGGTTTTGGTTTTGGCATGTTTGATGCCAATAATATGCCGATACTTTGCCAGTTTGTATCGTCCAGATATAGGGCAACAGCGTATGGGTTGATGAATATGGTGGGGGTATTCGCAGGAGCTTTTATTACTGACCTGTTAGGTAAATCAACTGATGCAGGAAACCTGGGTAAAAGTTTCGCGATGCTTTCAGGGATTGTTGCCGTAGCACTGATCATCCAGCTTTCTTTTCTGCGACCAAAGGCAAATGATTTTGTAGACGCACAGTAATTGTTTTGATTTAATGCTCAATAAAAATGATAAAGCAAAGAAATAAATATTGGTTGGTAGCAATGCTCGTTGTATTGCCTGCAACAGCCTTTTCTCAAAAGCAAAAGATTGTTGGATCACAGGCTGGTGAGAGAATAACGATTACCCATTCCCGCTCGCCGCTGTTAAAGGGCATAGACTTTAACCAGCTGATGAAACTTACTGTGTACGTCCCGCAGGGAAAATCTATCCAGTACAAAAATTTTCAATTGCAGCTGAATGAAGCGGCAATAAAGGCAGTTGAAAAAATCGATGTCATCGTTCGTGATGAAAGAGAAAGGTCCTTTTTGGCCGGAGCTACTACCTATGCCACTGCCAACTCTTTGTCTGCCGCACTGAATATTCCTGTAAATATTCCGCTTCACCAGGGTTGGAATACGATCTGGTTTGGCGCCACACTAAATGAGGATGCAGATATAGATACAAAAGTTTTAGTGAATTTAAAAAGTATTACCACTGCCGCGTGTTATGTATACCAATTGCCTGAAAAAATAAATTCCACAGCAAGTAAAGCCGGTCATATCCATAGAATGGGAATAACTATACGAAAAGCATGGGATGACAGTGTACATACTTATCGCATACCGGGCATTGCTGCAACCGGTAAAGGCACACTGATCGCCGTATATGATATCCGTTACAAACATAGTGGTGATCTGCCTGCCAATATAGATGTAGGCATGAGCCGCAGCACTGATGGTGGCCGCACCTGGGAGCCGATGAAAAATATTATGGATATGGGTGCGCCGCATGACAAGAATGGTGTTGGTGATCCTGCTATTTTGTTTGATCCTGTTACAAAAAAAATATGGGTAGCAGCTTTATGGAGCAAAGGCAATCGTTCTATCGCTGGCTCCAAGCCTGGTTTATCACCCGATACCACCGGTCAGTTGGTATTGGTAAGCAGCGATGATGACGGGCTTACCTGGAGTCAGCCTTATAGCATTACAGCACAGGTTAAAAATCCCGCCTGGCATTTATATTTCAATGGACCCGGCAATGGTATTGTTATGAAAAATGGCACATTGGTTTTTCCATCGCAATACTGGGACGAAACCACAAAACCGGCATCAGTAGGCATTCCGCATTCTTCAATTATTTATAGCGAAGACCATGGCAAAACATGGAAAAGCGGTATTGGTGCTAAAAGCAATACGACCGAAAGCCAGGTAGTGGAAACAACACCCGGCACATTGATGCTGAACATGCGGGATAACCGTGGAAAGTTCAGAAGTGTGGCCACTACAACTGATATGGGAAAAACCTGGGTAGAGCACCCCACTTCTTATTCAGCGTTACCCGATCCGGTGTGCATGGCGGGTTTTACAAAAGCCAGGGTTAATGTAAAAGGACAGATGAAAGAAGTTTTATTCTTTAGCAATGTGGCTTCCCAAACTTCCCGTAACAATACAACCATCAAAGCAAGTCTTGACCTGGGAGAAACATGGCTGGACAAAAACCAGGTATTGCTGGATGAAAGGCCAGGCTATGGTTATTCAGCGCTTACCAAAATTGATGATAACACCATCGGTATTATATATGAAGGAGAGAGAGACCTGTATTTTCTTCGTGTGCCGGTCAATGATATAATAAAATAATTCAAACAATTTTTGTGATGGAGTATTCGGGTAAAGATTTAATTGAGTTAAAAGAGTTTTATTCCAATCAATTATTAAATGATACTGTTCCTTTCTGGTTTCCCCGTTCATTTGATAAAGAACATGGAGGATTTTTATTGATGCGTGATGCAGACGGCAGTTTGATCGATGATGATAAAGCTGTTTGGATACAAGGTCGTGCAACATGGTTATTATCTACCTTATATAATACGGTAGAAAAAAAACAGGAATGGCTGGATGGTGCCAGACTTGGATATGATTTCTTGAACAGCCATTGTTTTGACACAGATGGCCAAATGTTTTTTCATGTAACAAGAGATGGGAGACCGATCCGCAAAAGAAGATATTTTTTCTCCGAAACATTTTATGTCATTGCGGCTGCCGCCTATGCCAAAGCAAGCGGTGATGCAGAAGCTGCAGAAAAAGCAAGATTTGTTTTTGGAAAATGCATTGAATATGCTATCACGCCGGGTTTATTGCAACCCAAGTTTACCGCTACAAGGCCATCAAAGGGAATTGGTGCTCCTATGATCATGATGAATACAGCGCAGCAACTACGAGAAACCATTGGTGATGATCGCTGTGATGAATGGATCAGCAAATGGATCAATAATATCGAAACGTATTTTGTAAAAGACGATATCAAATGTGTAATGGAACTGGTAGCGCCTGACGGCAGTATCATTGATCATATTGATGGAAGAACTCTCAATCCCGGTCATGCAATTGAAGGTGCCTGGTTTATTTTACATGAAGCAAAACACCGGAACAACGATCCGAATCTGATTGCGCTGGGTTGTAAAATGCTTGACTACATGTGGGAGCGGGGATGGGACAAAGAGCATGGCGGTATTTTATATTTCCGCGATGTCTATGATAAACCGGTACAGGAATACTGGCAGGACATGAAATTCTGGTGGCCGCATAATGAAGTGATCATTGCAACATTGCTTGCCTATTTAATGACAGGCAATAAAAAATATGCAAAATGGCATAAAATGGTGCATGATTATTCTTACAAACATTTTCATGATAAACGGCATGGTGAATGGTTTGGTTACTTGCATCGCGATGGAAGCGTTGCCCAAACTGCCAAAGGAAATTTATTCAAAGGGCCTTTTCATTTGCCAAGACAGGAATGGTATTGCATGCAAATTCTGCAACAGTTTCTCCAATAGTCTTATACAGTGAGGGATGAATTAATGCTTTGGGGGTATTATTATCGAAAACTAATACATGAAAGAATGAAATTATTTTTAATGAGTATATTCTTTACACCAGTGGTTGCAGTTTCGCAATTACAGGTAGCGAAGATTTTTTCTGATAATATGGTTTTGCAAAGAGAGCAGCCTGTACATATCTGGGGAAAAGATATTCCCGGTAAACAGGTTACGGTCTTATTTGCAAAGGAAAATAAGACCGCAATTGCAAAAGCAGACTCATCCTGGAATGTGTATTTTACAAAACAAAAAGCCGGTCCACGGCCACAATCAATTGTTGTTGAAAGCGACAATGAAAGGATTGAATTGAAAAATATTTTGATCGGCGATGTTTGGCTCTGTTCCGGTCAGTCCAATATGGAATGGGCTATGTCAAAAGAAATGCACTTTAAAGATGAAGTGAGCCACGCTGATCAGCCACTAATAAGATTATATAACCCATCTCCAGCAGGAAGATATGTATATGGCCAAGCCTTCACTGATTCATTAAATAAAAGATTAAATACGAAAGACTTTTACCACGATGTAGATTGGCAGCTGTGTGATAGCAATGCTGTAAAATCGATGAGTGCTATAGGCTATTATTTTGCAAAAAATATTGTTGAAAGCGAGGACGTTCCAATAGGTTTGATCAACCTTTCCATAGGGGGTGCTTCTATCGAAACATTTATAAGCAGGGCAACATTACAAAACAGTAAACAGTTTGCAGCAAAAGTAAAAGGCAACTGGCTGGAGAATGAGACTTTGCCGGAATGGGTTCGGGAAAGAGGCAAACAGAATATTGACGCAAATAAGAACGGTTATAGAGACGATCAAGGATTGAATCATGCCTATAAACCGGGCTTTGCTTATGCAAGCGGTGTAGAACCCATTATTATGATGCCCATCAAAGGTGTATTATGGTACCAGGGAGAAAGTAATTCACTGGAGCTGGCGAGAGTGAAGGAATACGGAGACCTGTTTCATCTGATGATCGATGACTACCGGGCAAAATGGAAACAACCTGCCATGCCTTTTTACTGGGTGCAGTTATCTTCTATAGATACTAGTAAGTATAAATCGCAATACTGGCCACAATTCAGGGATGAGCAAAGAAAACTTTTAAGTGAAGTGAAGAATGGAGGCATGGCGGTATGTAGCGATATTGGATCTAAAAATGATGTGCATCCCACCAATAAGAAAACAGTTGGTGAAAGACTGGCAAGATGGGCTCTGAATAAAACGTATAAAAAAATCATCGTTCCTTCGGGACCGTTACCCCTGCAGGCAAGATACAATAATGATAAAATTGTGATCAGTTTTCAATACTGTGCGAACGGTTTGGAAACAGCCGACAGTCAACCAGTGAGAGGATTTTCTTTAGATGGCAAAACGGAAATAACAGCGGAAGTTCAGAAAAATACAATTGTTATACCTGTAAAAGAAAAGCCTGCTTTTGTCTATTATGCATGGAAAGCGTTTACTGATGCTAACCTGGTAAATTCAGAATTGTTGCCGGCATCTACCTTTAAAGTAGAAGTGGAATGAGGAATAACCAACAAAAATATAATATGAAATTCTATTTCTTTCGTTGATCTTTTTCAAAGCCGAGACTTTTTGTGCGGCAATATTATCAGTCTTATCGTTTTTAATTTCTACTGCGGATGGTTGCATAATTTTTTACTTTTCGTAACAGGTTGAATCATCTGGTAAATTGTTATTTTACACCTTTCATTTTTAAGACATCAATAATTTGTTTTCACGACTAATTTTAATCATGCTAAAAAAAATAGTTAGCAGCATTTGCCTTTTAATAGCTCAGAAAATGATAGTGGCGCAGGTAAATCTTCCTGTTTATCCTGATTCAATATTTTCTACTTACTATCATCAGCGGGTTACGCTGTTTCAATCCTTGCCGCAAACGGAAGGTGATATCATTTTTGTTGGCAACAGTATTACTGATGGGGGAGAATGGAGTGAATTATTTGATGATAAACGGGTAAAGAACCGGGGCGTCAGCGGCGATATTACAGCAGGTGTCATTCGCCGTATTGACGAAATAGCCAGGAGGAAGCCAGCCAAAGTTTTTTTAATGATAGGAACTAACGACCTGGCCAGGAATATTTCACCGGATAGTGTAGTGAAAAATATTTTACTGACGGTCGCTTATCTAAAGCAACAAACGCCTTCTACAAAAGTGTTTCTGCAAAGCATTTTACCCGTTAATAATATATACGGAAAATTTGGTGGACACACCAGCAAGGCCGAACAAATAAAATCGGTAAATGATCGGCTAAAAGGGGAGTCAGCAATAAGTCATTATACGTATATCGATTTGCATGCACAGTTTAGCGATGAGAGCGGAAAGCTTAAAGCAAATCATACCAATGATGGACTGCATTTAAAAGGCGAAGCTTATTTATTGTGGAAGCATATTGTATATCCTTATGTTTATGATCTGCAGACAAAGCCGTCATTAATTCCACTGCCTCAATCGCTGCAATGGAACAAGGGTTATTTTCCACTGCATGGTTGTAAAACTATTGTGATAAATGATTATTCGCTACTTAAAGAGGGGTTGTTGTTGCAAAACGAATTGCAACGGAGGGGTTTGAATATAAAATTGGAAGATAAGGCCTCTGAAAAGGAAAATTACATACAACTCAGATTAGCAAAAGTCGATGCGCCGCAATCGTCAGCAGAAGTTTATAGTCTCAAAATAACAGACAATAAAATATTGGTTACTGCTAATACTCCCCACGGTATTTTTAATGGCATACAAACTCTGCAACAGTTAATGCGGGATGATGTAATGGTTCCATCCTGCGAAATTTTGGACTGGCCTTCATTTTCCTAGCGGGGATATATGATTGATGTGGGAAGAAATTATCAATCTATGCATTTGTTGAAACAACAGATTGATATG
>CAMLEX010000222.1 GCA_946479055.1 uncultured Bacteroidota bacterium
AGCCGATCTTTCCCCCGCAGTGATGGAAAGAACGTTGTTTCATTGCACTAATTCCTATTTTGTTCCGAATGTAAAAGCAACCGCTTACAGTTGCAGAACAAACTTGCCTCCCAATACTGCCTTCCGTGGTTTTGGCGGGCCGCAGGGTATGTTTGTAATAGAAGCGGCTATCGCAAAAGCGGCGGCTGAATTGGGTATTCCTGCATCCGAGATACAACAAAAAAATTTACTGCAAACCGGTGATGAATTTCCCTATGGACAAAAAGCTGTAAGTGAAGCCAATGAATGCTGGAATAAAATGGATGAGTTATTTAAAATAAAAAAATCTCAAAAGGAGATTGATGATTTTAATGCTGCAAACAAATTATATAAAAAAGGAATGGCATTGATGCCGATCTGTTTTGGTATTTCGTTTACTAAAACATTGATGAACCAGGCAAGGGCTTTGGTACATGTATATACTGACGGAAGTGTAGGCGTTAGCACCGGCGCAGTAGAAATGGGGCAGGGAGTGAATACGAAAATCTTGCAGGTAGCAGCAAAAGTTTTTTCTATTGACCCCGCGATGATAAAAATAAACAGTACCAATACCTGGCGTATTGCCAATACATCTCCATCTGCAGCCAGCGCCACGGCTGATCTGAATGGCAAGGCTACTGAGATTGCCTGTAATGAAATACTGAAACGATTGAAGCAGGTAGCAGCGGATGAATGCCTGCCTGCCGGACAGGCAGGGAAAACCGATCTCCATTCGGTTGAAATAAAAGATGAATGGGTATACATAGATGGGAAAAAAACTGACTGGGATTGGAAGAAGTTAGTGATGACGACCTTTATCAAACGCATTAACTTGTCTGAACATGCACACTATACACCGCCGGGTATTCACTTTGATCCGGCAAAAGAAAAAGGTCATCCCTTTGCTTATCATGTATATGGCACGGCCATCATAACAGTTACGATAGATTGCCTGCGGGGCATTTATGAAGTTGATTCTGTAAAAGTGGTGCATGATGCGGGCAACAGTATGAACAGAATAGTTGACATGGGACAGTGTGAAGGCGGTATTGTGCAGGGCATTGGTTGGATGACAATGGAAGAAGTTGTGTATGATAAAGAAGGTAAGTTGCGGTCGAATGCATTATCAACTTATAAAGTGCCGGATATTTATTCGGTTCCTAAAGAAATGGAGATTCATTTTTTAGAAACACAAAAAGATAGCCTGGCCATACTTCGTTCCAAAGCCGTGGGTGAGCCGCCACTACTATATGGCATTGGCGCATACTTTGCATTACGTAATGCAGTGAAAGCATTTAATCCTTTGGCTGATGTTCCTTATGATGCACCGATGACACCTGAGAAAGTATTAATGAGTTTGTATCAAAAAGTTGAACAGCCCGTCGCTTTAGTTTAAATTGTTACAACAATTTTTCCTACCGTCCTTCCCGTTTCAATCTGCAAATGTGCATCCGCCATTTTTTCAAAAGGAAATACCTGAGATACATAAGATTTAATAATTCCTTTTTCCAGCAGGCCTGCTATTTGTTTCATGTCATCCCCATTTGATTGCACGGAGAAATAATATCCATTCACTCCCCTGGCTTTCGCTTTTTCAGCAATTTGCTCTTTAAAAAAACTCGGAAGCATAATCACCGTTCCTCCTTTTTTAACCGCATTCAATGAAGGATCGATATTGTCATCGCCAATTGGGTCCAAAACAAAATCTGCATCACTGACGACTTCATCAATCCGGTGTTTTTTATAATCAATATGCTCATCTGCGCCAAGACTTATTACAAAATCTTTATTGGCGGCGGAAGAAGTGGCGATTACATAAGCACCAAGAGATTTTGCGATCTGTACCGCATAATGCCCAACACCGCCGGATGCTGCCTGTATCACTATCTTCTGTCCTTTGCTCACTTTTGCATGGGTTACTACGGCCTGCCAGGCGGTTAAAGCAGCGAGTGTTGCTGCCGCCGCTTCTTCATGAGAAATATTGGAAGGCTTTAATGCCAGGTGCGAAGCAGGTGCAGCCACATACTCAGCATAAGCTTTTCCATGACCAGGGAAATTGACCATTCCAAATACATCATCACCCTTCTTAAATTCAGTGACAGCTTTTCCTGTTTCTTCTATTACTCCGGAGACATCCCAGCCAAGGATGATCGCCGGGTTCTTGCTTTTTAATTCGTTGTACAAACTTTTTCCTATCCGCGTTTTAATATCAACAGGGTTGATACCAATTGCTTTTACTTTTATCAATACCTCATCGTTTTGAATTCCTGGATTGGAAATATCAACAAGTTCAAGGTTTTCTATCCCTCCGGCCTGTTTTAAGATAATTGCCTTCATTTATACATTGGTTTTAATCCCTGTTATTTATTTTTAACAAAGCTGATGAGCTGCAGTTTCCTTTTTGTAAACAACTAATAAAGAAATAAGTTTATACCTGCTATTACGAATGAAAAACATCACTACCTGGAAATTGATCAATAACAGCCTTGACAGAGGCATTCCGGTTATGCTTTTATATGTACTGGAAAGCATCGGGAGCAGCCCGGGGAGACAGGGGTTTTTTATGGCGGTAAATGCCAATGGCGAAATGGAGGGTTCGATCGGCGGTGGTATCATGGAGCATAAGTTTGTGGAAATGGCCAAAGAAAGGCTTAAAGGTCAAAGTGACAAGGAACAAGAAATAAGGAAGCAATTTCATGATAAATCAGCAGCAAAGAACCAAAGCGGTATGATATGCTCAGGCGAACAAACTATACTTTTATACAGGGTAAAACCAACAGATGCGCTAACCGTTCAAAATATCATTAATTCACTCGAACAAAATAAAAATGGCACGATGTATCTTTTCCCGTCGGGGATAAACTTCACAGATTCTGTTCCCATAAAAGATTTTCATTTTTCGATGCGATCAGAAGAAGACTGGGAGTATATAGAAAAAACAGGTTATAAAAATCATCTCTTTATTATTGGCGGTGGACACTGTGCCCTTGCTTTTTCAAAATTAATGCGCTCAATGGATTTTTATATCCAGCTATATGATGAAAGAAAAGAGTTGAAGACTATGGTGGAAAATGATTTCGTTCATGAAAAACATTTTGTCAATGACTATTTTGAACTGAATGCATTAATTCCCTCCGGTCACAATCATTATGTAGTGATAATGACATTGGGCTATCGCACAGACGATACAGCTTTAAGATCCCTGCTTGGTAAAGAGTTCAACTATTTCGGTTTACTGGGCAGTGCTTATAAGATTCAGAAAATGTTTGCTGAATACCGCAAGCAAGGGATTTCGGAAAAAATGTTGGAAAAAGTACATGCGCCTATAGGTCATACAATCAGGAGCCAGACCCCGGAAGAGATCGCTGTAAGTATTGCAGCCGAGATCATTCAAATAAAAAATCAATAACCCCTCCCGATCTCCCCCTAACAGTGGGATTCATAAAAAAGAAAAACAGTATTTTCATTTTATGAAATTGTTTTTGTTTGCTGGTTTTATTATGATGAAATTTTTTTGCTACGGGCAGGATCAGTATTCTATCCGTGATCTGAAAGCAGGAAAATTTAAAGCAGACAGCAGCTATATTTATACATTGCCCTTCGAAAAAAATAAAAAAGTATTTGTTATCCAGGCTTATGAAAGCAAAATGAGCCATAAAGGTGAAAGGGCGCTGGATTTTAAAATAAAAAAAGGAACAAGGATTTGTGCTGCAAGGGAAGGAGTGGTAACATCATTCAGAAATGATTCTGATAAAGGAGGATTGAAGGATGAAAATTTATCCGATGGAAACTATATTTCTATTAAACACAGTGATGGTTCAATTGCCCATTACTGGCATTTACAAAAGAACGGAGTTTTGGTGAACGTTGGTGACACCGTAAAAGCCGGTCAACCCATTGGCAATAGTGGCAATACCGGTTACTCCGCATTTCCTCATTTACATTTTGAAGTACAGGGTTATGATGCTTCAGGTAATTATGTACAGTTGCCGACGCGGTTTTATACTAACAAGGGAGTGATCTATCTGCGACCCGGAAAATTTTATCGTACCAGGTATTGATTATACAAACGGCTTGCATACGCCGTCTCTATTCAGTAACTTGATGTTTCTAAAACAACTGCCATGATCTTCGTTTATATTTTCGCTGCACTTATCATCGCTTTACTGGTTGTAGCCGCCTTAATGCCAAAGACATATAATGTAGAAAAAACAATAGTGATCAAAAAGGATGTACCTGAAGTAATGAACAAGATTGGCAATCTGAATGATTATTCTCTCTGGAATCCATGGCAACAATCCGACCCTTCCGCAAAAAAAACGATAACAGGAACGCCAAATACAGCAGGTCATAAATATGCATGGGAAGGGAAAAAAACAGGAATGGGGAGTCTTACGCTTAATAGCCTGGATGAAAAACATATTCATTTTGACCTTGAGTTTTTGAAACCCTGGAAATCAAAGGCAAAGGACAACTGGTTGTTTGAACACTGGGGTGTTGGAGAAACTAAAGTTACCTGGCAAAACAGCGGTGAATTACCCTGGCCAATGGCAAGATTAATGGGTCCGGTTATTAATAAAAACTTAACGCACCAGTTTGGTATAGGACTTGATAATCTAAAGAAGCTGTGTGAAAGCTGATGTTTTTCTAAAACTATTATTTCAACAGGCGGTTCTTCAACAGAACCGTTTTATTTTTAGGGCGAATAACGGGTGGACTAATATCAACAAAAAGTGAACATGAAATTATTTTGGTTTTTGTTAAGTGCAGTGATTGTAAGCAGTTGTTCCGTGAGTAATAATCCAATGCGTAGAGAAGTAAGGCTTTTACAAAAAGGAATTACCAGGGAAGATACAAGCTATATATATGCGTTACCCTATGAAGAAGGAAAATCATATTATATGGTACAGGGCTACTTCAGTTCTTTTACCCACAAAGAAAGAGCTGCCCTTGACTTTAAAATGAAAAGGGGATCAAAGATCTGTGCTGCGCGGGAAGGAGTAGTGATACGGATAAAAGAAGATGGTGACCGGGGCGGCTTGAAAAGGAAATACAGAGCCTATGGTAATTATATTATCATTCAACATGCAGATAGTTCGAGAGCTGGTTACTGGCATATACAAAAAGATGGAGCCCTGGTAAATGTTGGTGATAAAGTCAAAAAAGGACAAGCAATTGCATTATGTGGTAAAACAGGTTATACATTTATGCCACACCTTCATTTTTTAGTATGGTCTACTGATTCAAAAAGACAATGGCGGCAGGTAGCTACCCGTTTTCAGACATCGAAAGGTCCACGCTACTTGCGTCCATTAAGAAAATATCGCAAGGCAAAGTTGTCCCCTTCCGATCCCGCCGTCTTTAGCGGGACCACCAAATAGCAGCAGTGATATTGGAAGGTCGCTATCTCCTCTGTATACTCTTTTGGTTTAAGTATTCTTATTTTTGAAAAAACACTTCTTTTGTCATTACAGAACATATATCAGCAGTTTGTTGAAGGAATGAAGAACACAGGCTGGTTGGAATACCTTGCCGTATTTGCGGGTATCGCCAGTGTATGGTTCAGCCGTATTGAAAATATATTAGTTTATCCTGTTGGACTTATCAATACGATCATTTATATCTGGCTCAGCTTTAAGTACCATTTATTGGGGGAAGCAACAGTAAATTTTTATTATACCATCATGAGTATTTATGGCTGGATACTGTGGACCAAAAGAAACCAGCAACATCAGCATGTGGTTGTTATTACATCTTCATCAACGAAAGAATGGCGCAACCAGCTTCTCTTCTTTGCTTTCTTTTATATCAGCATCTTTATTGCACTTACTTATTTGAAAAAAGGATTCGCTCCCGGCGCTATTCCATGGGCTGACGCATTAGCTTCCGCTACCGCCTTCACAGGCATGTGGTTAATGGCAAGGAAAAAAGTGGAGAGTTGGTATTGGTGGATCGCAACCAATATTGCTTCTATTCCTTTATATTTTGTAAAAGGGCTTGTGTTTACCAGTGTGTTTTATTTTATTCTATTTATAATGGCAATATTTGGTTTGTATGAATGGAAAAAAAGAGCAACGAAAAGCGGCAGCCAATAAATAGCTGCCGCTTTAGTTTTTACAAGGGCATTTTCTTTAACTCACCTTGATCTCCTGGCTCGTCGCTTCTTTTCCTGGAATAACCGGCAGCGTCACCTGCAATACACCATCTTCATATTTCGCTGAGATCTTTGTCACATCAATGGTGTCATCCAAGGTGAAAGTTCTTTCAAATCCACCACGGCTGTACTCCCTTTGCACCCAGTCAAACTTTGGAAAACCTTCGGGCGGCGTGTAAGAAATAGTTAATTCATTTCCTTTTACACCCAGGCTGAAATTTTCTTTGATACGGCCCGGTGCGAATACCAGCATTTCAAAACTGGTGTCTGTTTTGTAAACATTAACGGCTGCTCTTTGCGTTGATCGGATGAACAGTTGCCGGTTCCTGTTTCCGGAATAGTTGCCTTTTGCGGCACATGACTGATTGTAGTTCATGTTTTTCTTTTTTAAAGTGAAAAATTTGATTACAATAAGAATAACAACTCTGGAATAAAAATGTTTTTTATCCGGAATAACAGAAGTGAATGGCGCTGTAAATTGCACGTATGTTAAAAAAGATCGTCATACTTGGCCCTGAAAGTACCGGCAAAAGCACTCTTTGTAAACAACTTGCTGAACATTATAAAACATTGTGGTGCCCGGAGTTTGCACGGGAATATCTTTTGAAACATGGAATGAGTTACTCGTTTGATGATCTGCTTACCATTGCAAAAGGTCAATTGGCGCTGGAAGACCGATACGAGTCAGAAGTGAGAAGTCAGAAGTCAGAAGCCGGAAACTCCGCTACTATTCCCCACTCACCACTCACCACTCACCACTCACTTCTCTTTATTGACACCGACATGTATGTAATGAAAGTCTGGTGTGAATTTGTTTTTGAAAATTGTCATCGTTTTATTCTTGACCAGATCATAGAAAGGAAATATGATCTCTATCTTCTTTGCAATATTGATCTGCCGTGGGTAAAGGATGAGCTGCGTGAATACCCGGATTTGGAAAGCAGACAACAACTGTATTCTATCTATAAAGATATAATGGTTAATCAATCCGTACCCTGGGTGGATATTAACGGAGACCATGATGAAAGATTAACAAAGGCAATAACCAGCATTGATTCTCTACCGGCCTAAAAACTTATCCGGTTTTTTATTTTTTATTACTGGTTTTTGTACCAATCACTTCTTGTATATCCGGATCCGGAGATAAAAAATTCATTTGCCGCATTATCATTCTTGACCTGGCTGAAACATACGTTGATGCAGGTTTTACTTTATAGCGCTTGGGATTAGGCAGGCAAGCTGCTATTAATGCGGCCTCCTGGCGACTAAGTTTACTGGCTGATTTATTAAAATAAATGTTCGCCGCCCTTTCTACTCCAAAAACGCCTTCACCCATTTCACTGACATTTAAATACATTTCAAGTACCCTTTTTT
>CAMLEX010000223.1 GCA_946479055.1 uncultured Bacteroidota bacterium
GGCTATAGCGCTGTAAGAAAGTTAATGGCGAAGTGGGTGAATAAGCCCTATCATGCGGGATATGATAATAATAAGTTGGTGACTGAACAAGCTAAAAGTCATCTTTCAAAAATCGCCTTGGCACAGTGGGTTAGTAAAAGAACGTGGTTTTTTGCCGGCTGGTCGTTACTATTGTTGATCTGCGGAGCAATAGCAGGGCTTAATCATTTTGACCCCGGTGTTTCCAGGCACCTGGCTATTGCACTCATGATCGCTTACTTTGTTTTTTTATTTATTTCATATAAGTATTCTCCTTTGGTAGCTGCTGCAAAAGAAAGCTGGTGGGGGATAGGTACAGGAAATTTATTTAATATAGTTGTCAGCAATCCTGTAAAGATTTTATTATCAGTGAGCCTGCTGGCTTTATTTTTATTTATCGATATTGGCTTTGCAATTGTCTTTCTCAATTTCCTGATTTTTAATGAAGCCTTTCTCTGTATTAATTATGGTATCGCGGGGTTGTCAGCCGGCAGTAAAAAAAATGCAACTTTTTTTGGAGCGACCGGTGTTGCTTATCTCTTATTTTTTGTATTGAATCTATTTTATGCGCCTTATATTTTTAAGTTCCTGCTGAATATGCCGCAGGCAATGTATGTCGCAGGGTATCTATTGTTTGCAATAGCCATCGCTTACCTGATCGTACGGTTGCTGCCACAATATAATGGCCGTAAAAGAACGACCATAGGTTTGGCTACTGCTGTCGGTGTATTTGCTATTGCTTTTTTCTTTTTCCCTAAAGAAAGAATCATAGATAAAGCGGCTATGACAAAATACCGGATCGATGTATTGACCACGCCAGTTGATGAAGCTATTACTTCGGCTTACGAAGAAGGAAAGACCTATGAACCTGTTATCAGGGCTGCACAGAACCAGTGGTTCATCAATACATTTATTTATGAAGAAAATAATCCGGGTGTCCAATCAGCAGGCTTTCAGTTGCTGCCGCATGCTCCACAGAATAAAGGAGCGAAGTATAATGCACAGGCAACCGATCTTGTGACCAGCCGTTTTCTGATTGCCGAACATGGTAAATGGTCTGTACTGCTCTATGTGCTTATATTATTATTGCCAATCATTATGCTGGCTTCATTTTACAAATTATATCCTGATTTTACCAACCGGATCAATACCCATTACCCAACTATTACAGCCGGGTTTTCTGTATTGAATTATTTACTTATTACGGCTCTACTTGTTATTTTGGCGTCCACGGGTCGCTATATTTTCTTTGGACAGGATCTTCCATTTGGAAGCATATTAAGTACACAATCCATCTTATTTCCCTGCATACTTATTTTAGCCGTTGTTGTACTATTTAAAAATATTCCGCAGGAACATTATTCAAACAGGAAGAAAATTATTCCGGGTTCGATTGTTTTTTTACTGCTTACTGCCTTATTGTTTTTCTTCAAGCCTGTATTCAATACGAATAAGGAGTTTGCTGTCGGAAACCTGGCAAAAGAGATGGATGCTTATGTCCGTTTGCGACTACAGCCTGTACTTGATTATTTTGATACTTCTGCTGCTACTAAAAAATTTCCGCTTACCAAAAAGGATGAGTTGTTCAGCGACTCCATACGTCAGCTCATAGCCACAGGAACAATGAATGGAGACAACAAATTTTTCACGACTGAAATAAACGCTTATGCCCGGTCAGGTTTTTCTCGCCATCTCGATCAGCGTCGTATGTTATATCTTGATCTGTATTCGGGAACTCCGCAACTAGCCGTGAACGAGAATTATTTCAGGGTAGAACCGCCACCTCATCTGCAACAACTATGGACTGGAAATGTGTACAGTGATACAATTTTTTACAATGTTTCATTGTGGAATGCAAAGGATGGTTCAGTTATTACAAAGCGCATACATGGGTTTGACAATGGCCCTGGTATTTTTATAAATGAGGAATTGCAACTCAGTTTCCGGTCAGGTGATCAGGCTAATGGATTGTACCTTATTAACAGATCTGGGTCGGCCTTACGGCTAAAGAAACAAGAAGAAAGTGTGATGCTAGAGAAAAATGGAAACTTTAAATTAGGTAATCCCTGCAGGCTACTTATTACTGATTCGCTGTTGCAAAATGAACAGGTATTAACTGTAGAGCCGGATGCTTTTATGAAAAACTATTATGTAAACGGAAGCAGGTTCTATGTTTATCCAATGAAGAGTGAGTTTGTATGGGCAAGAAATTTTGCAGAAGCTGTTTCGTCTGATTATACTGCGGCAGGAGAGAAGAACAGGAATGCTGTTGTTTCATTTGATTTTGAAGTCATGGATTCGCTTTCTGCCAAAATTCAATGGATGATGGCTAGAGATACGGCGTATAAAAAAGATGCAGAGTATGGTATTTGCGTTGCCGATGGCAATGGCAGAATAATAGCTTTGACGGATTTTATAAAGGGATTTAACCGTCCCGATCCGAATGATAAAGCAGCTTTTAATAAGGTCGTTGTTGGTGAAAATGGTTTTGTATCCCAATCGTTATTGAGAAAGCAGGTTGGTAATTTAAACCTGCTCCGTATGAATCCAGGGCCGGGCTCTACCTTCAAACCTATTGTCTTTTCAGCTATTGCATCGCAATTAAACTGGAACTGGAATGATTTTGCCGCGGAAGGATTTTCAGAAAAACAAACTTATTATGGTGGTGAAAAAGTTCCTGAATATGATTTTGAGAAAGATAATGGACGCATCAAAACTGTAAGTGATTATTTGAAATATTCAGATAATTATTACCACTCCAATGTATTGTTACTTGGCTCTTATCCAAAACAGGATCCCTTAAATATCTTAGCGGATCATTTTGTAGAAAAAAAGCCGGGCACCGGTTTACATTGGCCATACTTTACGTATACAGGAAAACAGTATTGGCTCAATGGATTTAGAAACTGGCCGGGATACGCAAAAGGAAAAGCCAATTTTGGATTAGATAGTTCATTTACAACTGTTGGACTTTTTAATAATTATGGTATCTATACACATGAGGCCAATAAAAGTTTTGATATGTTCGCTTCAGCTTATGATTCATCCCTTTTTTTAAATGCATATCGCAAGTCAGGATTTATTTTACCCGAGTATGGATTATTTGATCAGCGCGGTTCTACTATAGATCATCGCATTCCTTATGATCTGTTCACAAGTTGTTTTCGTGGTCATGTAAAAGGCAGTAGTCAGGTAATGGTATCACCCGTTAAAATGGTAGAAGCCTTTGGTAAAATGATAAGCCAGAGCAGGAACTATAGTTTAACACTCAATCCTTATTCTACTACTTCTTCATTTTTATCTTTTGATGTTGCTAATAGTATTCCGTACAATCACTATCTATCTATCATAAGGGAAAGTGTTTTTACAGGAATGAGAGAAGCATTGTTTAATGGTACAGCGGCAAGGTTGGGTAGCATGTTGAAGGATGGTGAGCCGTATTACTATTATGCCAAAACAGGAACTACCGGCGACGATGAAATAAAAACCAAATCAAAATTGCTGGCTGTAATTATTTCTTCGAAAGATGTGACTCATCCTGATTTTAATTTCCGAAAGAATAAGTTTTATACTGTCTATTTCACTTCACAGAATGGTCCGGCTAAACAGAATGAAGAGTTTCAGGCCGAAGTGATCAGGTATTTACAGGAGACATTGGTTTTTAATCGCTATATGCAAACGGATAAATAGAATAAGGCAGCTGTAAAAACAACTGCCCTGCTACGAGCTTTTATTGCAAAACAATAAAAGCTAATAGTTCTCTTCCATATATCCCGAAGGGGTACTGTCAGGACTGTACGTATTATTGGTATCGGCCTTGTATTCAACTAGCCTTCCGAATGTATCAGGAAGGTCTGTATGTTCCTGAACCATTAATTTACCTGTATTCATTTCTAAAGAAAATTCCGCATCCATTTCTGCAGGGGTTTTCAAATAGTTATTGATAGTTTGTTCCAGTGATAGGTTAGTGCTGGTTTTTTCAAATCCGAAGATTTTTTTTTCACGCAGACCAGCCACTTTTTTTCTCAATTCTGAAAAGGAAAACGGGGATTTCCTTTCCAGGGTTTCAGTTTGGTTCATATCGGCAAGTTTCAGAAAAAAGTAAAAAATTCATGCCGGAAATCGGCTATACAAAAGGGATATTGAAAATCATTCTGTTCAGAATATATTATGAGAACACAAAATGGTAGGGTTCTGGATGGGTAGTCAGGGAAGTGAAGAGATGGTATTATTTTCCCCATTCCCACAGTCCCCATTTTACGGTGTCGGGTATTTTTTCGCCAGACTGTTTTAGGGTAAGTATTATGTTGCCACGATGATGCGACTCATGTGAAATAAAATAACCTAATAATGGAATAACTCCTTTTTTAAATCCCTTTACCTTCCCCGCATCGTCCCAACTACGGCTTAACAATAAGGAGATACCTTCTGCAGATTCCTCCAACGCTTTTATCAATACTTTTTTATCAACCGGAATATCCTTGTTCAATACTGTGTATTTTACAAAAATATCTTTTGCGCATATTTCCAGCCATTGCATCCGCACATTGTGTATATGAATCCATTGCTGAAAGATGTTTCGTCCGCCGCGGGTGCTTAACGTTTTTTGCATACCTGTATCACTGGTATTGTTTATCAGTAGCAGATTCATCCGGTGATGGATATCCCAGGTATCGAGAAGTTGTTCTTTCAAAACAGTAATTTCTGTAAGACAGTTTTGGTAAAAAAAATCCCTTCAGCAAAGTGAAGGGATTTTTAAATATGATAAATAGAAATTATTATTTATTACCTGTTTTTTTTGAGGTATCATCATTAGCCACTACTTCGCCAACAATCTGAACTGTTTTGGGTTGTTCAATCCCTGCCAATTTGATATAAACATCTTTTTTAAACGGGCCCATTGCTGCAGCGCTGTATTGCACTTTTAATTTTCCCGTAGCTCCAGGATTAATAGGCTTTTCAGGTTTTTCCGGAATAGTACAACCACAACTGGCAGAAGCATTTTCTACAACAATAGGTTTATCACTGGTATTCTTTATTTCAAAAAAATAAGTAACAGGTGTTCCCTGTTTTATTTTTCCAAAATCATGTTTCTCTGTATTGAATTTTACAACATCATCAGATTTAGTTTGAGCCATTGCAGCCAGGCCAAAAACCAGTGCGGAGGCAAAAAGAACAATTTTCT
Source organism: uncultured Bacteroidota bacterium (assembly GCA_946479055.1). The sequence goes on from CAMLEX010000223.1 coordinate 5,204, forward strand.
TCATTGTGGTATAATTTTAAAGTGTTTGTTTTTTTAAAAATTGAACAGAAGCATTGGGGGGAGCAGAACCTTCAGGAGCTTTCCACACAGTGCCTTTGATTTTCATTTGTTTGGTTTGATTAGTATTATAGGTAATGGTAATTGACTTGTCAAAATAACCTTCAGTGGCCGCATTATAGCCCACTTTTATAGTACCGGTTGCGCCGGGAGCTATTGCATCATGGCTCCACTCAGGCGTAGTACATCCACAAGATGCCTGAACATTGTCCAATTTTAAAGGCTGTGAACTGGTGTTAATGATCTCAAAATTGTGATAAACTGGCTTTCCCTGGGGAATTTTGTCAAAATCATATTCAGTTTCTTTAAGTTTGAGAACATCCTCTGCAGTGGAATTACCCTGTGCTCCGGCAAAAAAGAAGGCCGCCAGCATAATAATAAGGGTAGACATTTTTTTCATAAATAGCTGTTTAAAAGGTTCAAATTTACAGGTAAAGATGGAAGATTGCAAACAATGGTTGCAGCCCGGTAATGGCAATTTTTTGAGAAGACACAAATGGTCGTAATCTCCTATTTTTGCCACATGGACAATGCTACTTCATTAACGATGCAAACTGATGCAAAATTGTCTTTCGATAAGTTCAGGGAAGAAGTATTAACTGATTATCGTATAGCCTGTATCAGCCGAGAAGCCAGCCTCTTAGGCAGAAAAGAAGTACTTACCGGAAAAGCCAAATTTGGCATTTTTGGTGATGGTAAAGAAATAGCGCAGGTGGCCATGGCTAAATTTTTTCAGCCGGGTGATTTTCGCAGTGGCTATTACCGCGACCAAACTTTTCATTTTGCCATCGGCCAGTCTACAGTAGAGCAATTTTTTTCTCAGCTATATGCTGATCCTGATATAAAAAATGATCCTAACAATGCCGGCAGGCAAATGGTATCCCATTTTTGTACCCCATTGACAGATGAAAACGGCGAGTGGCTTGATCTTGCCAATCGTCGGAATATCGCCAGCGATATGGCGCCTACTGCTGCGCAGATGCCCCGGTCCCTCGGATTGGCATTGGCATCTAAACTTTTTCGCAAGGTGGAACAACTAAAAAAAATGGCCCACCTTTCTGCTAATGGTAACGAAGTTTGTTTTTGCACCATTGGCGATGCTTCTACTTCCGAAGGTCATTTTTGGGAAACAGTAAATGCGGCAGGTGTACTGCAGGTACCACTGGCCATTTTTGTATGGGATGATGGTTATGGTATTTCAGTTCCCAAAAATATGCAAACAACCAAGGGCTCCATCTCGGATGCACTCAGCGGAATGCAAAAAGAAGATGATACAAATGGTATAAATATATACAAAGTAAAAGGCTGGGATTATGCGGGCATGTGCGAAGCGTTTGATGAAGGTATCCGCCTGGCCAGGGAAACACATGTGCCAGTTCTTTTCCATGTAGAAGAAATAACACAACCGCAGGGGCATTCTACTTCAGGTAGCCATGAAAGGTATAAAACTCAAGATCGGCTGGCCTGGGAAAGAGAATGGGATGGACTAAAAAAGATGAGAGAATGGATCATTGAAAATGCACTTAGCGATGAAGAAGAAGTTGCGGAAATAGAACGACAGGCAAAAAGAGAAGTTAAAGAAAGCAAAGAGATGGCCTGGAAAAAATACCAGGTTCCGATAAAGATCCATGTAAATAAAGCTACCGACCTGCTAAACAATCTTGCGGATAGTATACCTGACCAATCTATAGTGTTAAAAAGAATCGCTGCGAAGCTGTCATCTAACAGGGAGCCTTTGCGCAGGGATGTAATGAAAGCATTGCATGACGCCATTGACATTGCCGGGAACAATGACAAAATTTTTTGGACAAAAGATTATTATAAGGACCTGTTGGCAGAAAGTAAAAATCTATACAATTCGCATTTATATAATGAAGGAGTAAAAAGTGCTCTTAACGTTAAGGAAGTAAAAGCTATTGTTGGAAATGATGCTTTATCAATAAATGGCTATGAAGTATTGAATAAATATTTTGATCAGCTTTTTGCCACCAATCCTAAAGTGATCGCTTTTGGTGAAGATCTGGGTCAGATAGGCGATGTAAACCAGGGCTTCAGTGGCTTGCAGGCTAAGCATGGAAGCGACAGGATATTTGATACCGGCATCCGTGAATTGACAATCATGGGACAGGGTATAGGTCTGGCTTTGCGTGGACTAAGGCCTATAGCTGAAATACAATACCTTGATTACCTGCTCTACGGATTGCAACCATTAAGTGATGATGTAGCTACTCTTCATTACAGAACTTTTGGAC
>CAMLEX010000224.1 GCA_946479055.1 uncultured Bacteroidota bacterium
CTATGGCGACAATAATGAATTAAATATTATTCCAAAGAATGTTGAATTGGGTTTAAGTGGTACCGGAAACAATCCAACTGCTTTTTCATTCAAAAACAAAAAATACAATTTTACCCGGGCAAAAGATAAAAACCTGTTTTTGTGGGAAGAAGCAAAGGAAGATCTGAAATATGCAGAGATTCCTTTTATAACATCTGAAGGAAAAACAATTGAATTATTAAAGGATACAATCGATGGCTTAAAACTGGCACTTTCTTCAAACATATCTCTTTCCAATCCAAAACCAATTCACTCCCAACCCACCGACTCCCTCCTCAAACCCATGATGCACCGCAGCGATAATTTTTTTGCAGAACAATCTTTATTGATGGTCAGCAATGAAAGACTGGGTGTGATGAATGATGAAAAAATCATTGATACCATCTTAAAAACAGATTTTAAAGACTTACCTCAAAAGCCAGGATGGGTAGATGGTTCAGGACTGAGTCGCTATAATTTATTCACTCCGCAGGATTTAGTCGTTATTCTGAATAAGATGAAGAATGAATTTGGAATGGAACGGATCAAAGTTATTTTTCCAACAGGTGGCAGAGGAACACTTACTAATTATTATATAGCCGATAGTAATTATATCTACGCCAAAACCGGAACGCTTTCCGGGGTAGTAGCCATCAGCGGTTATTTATATACTAAAAAAAGGAAGCAACTTATTTTTTCGGTATTGGTTAATAATCATCAGGCTTCTGGAACAGAAGTAAGAAGGGTAGTTGAGAAATTTTTGCAGGGTGTGAGGAATAAATATTAGGCTAGGAGAAAAAAGGAGAGAAAGAGAAAAGGAGAATACACGGATCTTAAAAACCCTCCTTATCTCCTTTTCGCTTTTGAGCTCTTAGCTCCTGAACATTTTTTCCAATTGCTCCTGCTTAAACTCCAAATAAGTAGGATTTCCATCCGGCGTCGTATTCGGCTGTTCGCTTGCAAAAAGATCCTGTACAAGATTTCTCATTTCTCTTTCAGTTAATCTTACGCCAGTTCTGATAGCTTGCTGTCTTGCTAATGAACGTATCAATTTTTCCCGCCTTGAAAATTTCATATCCGGGTTGAAATGCTTGTATTGTTCTATCAGCAGATCAATAATATTTTTTTCATTGCCAGCTTCGAGATCGGCTGGTGTGCCCTGGATGACAAACGTATTCTTTCCAAAGGGTTCGATCATATAACCGAGGTCCTGCAAATCACCCATCAGTTCTTCCAGTATCATAGCATCGGCAGGAGCCAGTTCAATAGTTGACGGAAACATGCTGCGTTGTGTGGCGATGGGCTTGCCGTGTGCAGCGGCTTTCAACTGATCATACAATACTCTTTCATGCGCAGCTTGTTGATGTATAAGAATAAAGCCTTTTGCAGAAGGAGTGATGATATAGGTGTTTAGTAATTGAGTCAGTTCTACATCGTGAGTAGTGGGTAGTGAATAGTGAATAGGGGTCTGCGGCCCGGAAAGCATTTCACTTCCGACCTGGTAGTTGTCCGGTTCTGATTTCTGACTTCCTGTCTCCGGCCTCTGACTGCCGTCTTCATAAAACTCCCTCCAATGTTTCAATTCGCTCTTTTTCCCGGGCTCTATAAAATGCGCCTGGTTCTTTTGTGTAAAACCTTTGAAAAGTGAAGAAGAACTGGCAGCTGATTTTTTTTCTTCTGTAAAAGGCTGCTGAATAGAAGAGAGTTGCTGAATAGATGCATCCAAATCATAATCCAATGTAGGTGTTACACTGAACTGCGCCAATGCATGTTTGATTCCTGCTTGTACAAAAGCATAGACGATCTTCTCATCTTCAAATTTTATTTCCTGTTTGGTAGGATGCACGTTTACATCTACTACGGCAGGATCCAGATCAATGAATAATACATACATAGGAAAACTATCCGTTGCGATCATTTCCTGGTAAGCATTCATCACCGCATGGTTCAGGTAAGCACTTTTGATGAACCGGTTATTGATAAAAAAATACTGATCGCCTCTTGTTTTCTTAGCCGTTTCGGGTTTGCCCACAAAACCATAAATATTCATGTAATCCGTTTCTTCCTTGACGGTTACTAATTTGGTATTGTAGTTATTGCCTAATAACTGGATAATCCGTTGCTTCAAACTTCCTGCTTCCAGGTGAAAAATCTGCTGGCCATTGCTGGTAAGTGAAAAGAAAATATGCGGAAATGATAAAGCGACCCTGGTAAATTCATCAACAATATGCCGCATTTCTGCCGCATTGCTTTTCAAAAAATTTCTGCGGGCCGGTACATTGAAGAACAAATTCTTCATCGCTATGCTGGTTCCGTTTGGTGCAGCAATAGGTTCTTGCTTTTTTACAGAGCTGTTTTCTACTTCAATATAGATCCCCGTTTCGTCTTCTGCTCTTTTACTTTTCAATTCTACCTGGGCTACGGCAGCAATAGAAGCCAACGCTTCACCACGAAAACCCATAGTACGGATATGAAACAGATCTTCTATCGTTGTTATTTTGGAAGTAGCATGACGTTCAAAACACATCCTGGCATCTGTCTCACTCATACCGCTGCCATTATCAATCACCTGCAGCAATGCTTTTCCTGCATCATTGATAATGAGTTTGATCTCTGTAGCGCCGGCGTCCACAGCATTTTCCAGCAATTCTTTTACTGCACTGGCCGGTCGTTGTATCACTTCACCAGCGGCTATCTGGTTGGCTATGTTATCGGGTAATAATAAAATCTTATCTGGCACAATTAATTTCTCCGGCGGCAAAAATAACAATTTGCTTTTTAAGCAACTGTTGACTGTTTCCTGGCATCAAAAGAATTAATTTTAGCGATGTTATAGTCACATAGAATAAATTTATATCATGGTATTAAAAAGGTTATTGTTTTTGCTGGTTTTTGCAACCCCTTTTTTTTCAACTGCTCAATACAAAAGCAATCTTTCTGCTTCGAAATGGGTGGATAGTGTTTTCAAAAGTCTAAGTAAGGAAGAAAGGATCGCCCAGTTGATGGTTGTAAGAGCACATTCTAATCTTGGACCAGAGCATGTAGCCAAAGTGATAAATGATATTAAAGAATACAATATAGGCGCTTTATGCTATTTCCAGGGCGGACCAGTGAGACAGGCCAACCTGACCAATGACTATCAAAGCTTGGCGAAAACACCGCTGATGATAACCATTGATGGCGAATGGGGACTGGGTATGCGCCTGGACAGTGTTACCAAATTTCCGTACCAGCTTACACTTGGAGCCCTAAAAGAAAATGGCCTCGTTTATAAAATGGGCCTGGCCGTTGGTGAGCAATGTAAGCGTATTGGCGTGCATGTTAATTACGCTCCTGTAGTAGATATTAATAATAATCCTAACAACCCTGTTATCGGTTATCGTTCTTTTGGAGAGGACAAAAATAAAGTCGCCCAATTAGGGGTAGCTTATATGAAAGGGATGCAGGATGCTGGTATCATGGCTTGCGCCAAGCATTTTCCGGGTCATGGTGATGTGGATGTGGATTCGCATTATGATCTGCCAGTCATTACCAAAAGCATCGCACAGCTTGATGAAATGGAATTAGTTCCGTTCAAAGCATTGTTTGCCGCCGGTGTTGGTAGTGTAATGACAGCACATTTATCCGTTCCTTCTATAGATACTACATCCAATAAAGCCACATCCATTTCAATAAATGCAGTAACGGACCTGTTAAAAGAAAAACTGAATTACAATGGTCTCACATTTACAGATGCCCTTGAGATGAAAGGCGTTGCCAAATATTTTCCCGGCGGAACGATTGCTGTGGAAGCTCTGATAGCTGGTAATGATATGCTTTGTTTGCCTGAAAGTGTTCCGGAGACTATCGACGCTGTTAAGGAAGCCATCAAAGAAAAAAGATTGAGCTGGGATGAAATCAACGATAAAGTAAAAAAAGTGTTGCTGGCCAAATATGATCTGGGTTTGAATCAATGGCAACCTATTGATACCAATAACCTGCTGGAAGACCTGAATGCTAAAACCAATGAGATCCGTTACGAGATAGCAAAAAACACATTGACGGTATTAAGAAATGAATCCAACGCTTTCCCAATTTCAGGCAAAAGAAAAATCGCTTATGTTGGTATTGGAGTAGCTGAATTAAACGCTTTTGGTAAAAGCCTGAAAGAAGACCTGGATGCAGATACTTATTTCTTCACTTATAAAGATGAAGATCCTGAAAGAATTTTTAAAGCTGTCAAAGACGGGGGGTACAAATCAATTGTGATCGGTATTCATGACTATAATCTTCGCCCTGCTAATAATTACACTATCAGCCAAACTGCCATTAACCTGGTGAAGGAATTACAATCTTTCAATGCTGCCACTTTTGTTTTTGGTAATGTATTGGCTGTGTCCAATTTTTGCGATGCTAAAAATCTCATTGCCTGTTACCAGGACGATGATATAACCCAACAAGCAGCAGCTGAACTGCTTCAATCCAAAATCGTGTCCATGGGAAAACTACCGGTATCGGTTTGTAATTTCAAATTTGGTGAAGGTATTATACACGGTGGTGTAAAACCTATGAAGGCTGCCATTATAAAAGATAAACTGAGTGCTATAGATTCCATTGCCAATGATGCGATCGCAAAAAAAGCTTTTCCGGGTTGTGTTGTGATGGCGGTACATAATGGAAAAATTATTTACAACAAAGCATTTGGCAATTATGAATATGGCAATTCGCCAGCCATGAATGTGGAAAGTATTTTTGACCTGGCTTCAGTAACAAAAATATCAGCGACTACAGTTGCTATCATGAAACTGTATGAGCAGGGAAAATTGGACCTTAAAAAACGATTGGGCAATTATCTTCCGGTGGTAAGAGGTACTAATAAAGCTTCGTTGCAGATAGATGATATACTGATGCACCAGGCAGGATTAGTTCCGTTTATCGCTTTTTATAAAGAAACAATTGATTCCGCAACCGGTATTCCTAATCCAGCCATCTACAGTGAGAAGCTAAAACCTGGTTTTGAATATCGTGTGGCTGAGAATCTTTACCTGCGCAATGACTGGGAAGATACCCTCATGAGCCGGATACTGGCAAGCCCCGTTGGGCCAATGAATAAATATGCGTACAGCGATAATGATTTTATTTTCCTTGGTAAGATCGTTGAACAGTTATCAGGTATGCCATTGAATGAGTATGTAGAAAAAACTTTTTACCGGAAAATGGGTATGCGGACGACAGGTTTCAAACCAAGAAGGGAATTTGGAGTAGAAAAAATTGTTCCAACAGAAGCGGAGCCGCATTTTCGTCGCCAGCTGATACGTGGTGATGTACATGATGAAGGCGCTTCCTTATTTGGCGGTGTAGCCGGTCATGCAGGTTTATTTTCCGATGCGTACGATCTGGCAATGCTTTATCAAATGCTGTTGAATGATGGTGTATTTAATGGTGAAAGATATTTAAAACCCGAAACGATAAAATTATTTACAGCATATCATAGCAATGTCAGCCGCCGCGGATTAGGTTTTGACAAACCTGAAAAACCTGCCCGACTGAGTCATTCAGGCGGGGATAATGCGAAACGAGATGAACCATATCCTTCGCTGAGTGCATCACCGCAAACTTTTGGACATACTGGTTTTACAGGCACTTGTGTATGGGTAGACCCCAAAGTCAATCTTATTTACATTTTCCTTTCCAATCGTGTACATCCCTCAAGAAACAGCCCGGGACTTAGCCAACTGAATGTAAGGCCTAAGATTCATGAAGTGATTTATAGTGCGATAAAATAAGGTTGGCCACAGATTAACGCAGAGGAACACAGATTGGGAATACTTCTGAATAGCTATTTTATTCCAAGCCTAATTGTTTCCGGGCACTCATATTAAAACTGTATTGTTCTTCGATAGGGACAGCGCCTCTAACATTTTTATCTATATCTTTTCCCTGTTTGGACCACAGGGGTGGAACGAAGTTATAAACCTTGTCGCCATCAAGCATTGCAACTTCTTCTTTCCAGTTTTGCCATCGAAGATTGCTGTAAAATTCCGCAAGATCATTGTTGAAACAAAAGATGAGAAAGTCTGTATAAGTCAGATCAAGTGGCTCCCATTCTAAGTTGTCAGGAGATAAATAATAAATTTTACCCAGATCTTTACCAAATTGTCCGCCATTAACGGCAAAGAAACCACCAACTGCATCATCAGCTATCAGCAGAAAGGTTGGCGTTTCTCCGAATTCTTTAAATGATTTTCCTTTGTTCCAATCGGGAATTGACCTTTTGAGTTTTTCATTCCCCGAACCCAGAATGCGTATCCAACCGTTATCAATCAGTAAACCGCCGGTAGAATAAATTATTGCTCCCATCGGTGAGCGGGTAGTTACTTGTGTTTTGTATAGAGCATCTTTTGCTTTCGCTGTGTCACATGAAAGGATATCAACCTTGTTTTTTGCGGAGTCGATCCATTGTTGAACAAGTGGCCATCCGGGTTCTGTAATATTTATTAATTCCTCTACAGAACGCATTTTGTTTTGAGCAAAAGATGTCAATGCCAACAACATTAAAATAGAAGCTGAAAAATATTTTATCATTCTGTGTAGGACAGTAAATTAATTCTCTTTTTCCGGTGGCCTTTGTTGTCGCGGTGGTCTTGGTCCCTGTGGCCTTTGGGGGCCTCTTTGATTATTTCCACCACCTTGTTGTCCGCCCTGGGCGCCTTGTGGTCCACGGTTTCCTTGGTTTCCCTGCGGACGTGGGGGCCTGTTACCTTGTTGACCCTGTCCTTGTTGCTTATTAGCCTGACCCGGCTGTTGTTGCCTATTGCCTATTGCCTGTTGTGGCCTTTGTCCTTGTTTCTGCCCCTTCTGTTGTTGCTGCTGTTGGTTACGGCGCTTTCTATCTGCTTTCTCCAATGTTTGCAAACTGATCTGCCCTACCAGGTCAGCAAATTCTGGCTCTATTTCTTTGGGTTTTGAAGAAGTCACTTCCACCGGTTCCAGCTCTTCCGGAAAAACACCCTGTTGGTTCAACGATCTTATTTTTAATACTCTTTCAATCGTCAGCGGGTATTGTTTATTACTATCCGGTAAGGTATACCACATCAGGTTTTTGAAAATATCCTTTTTTATCAAAAACGCATTTCCTTTCGCCACTTTTATTACATCGCAGTTATCAGGAAAATGTTGCAGGGCATCCAAATAAGTATCCAGTTCATAGTTCAGGCAACATTTCAACCGGCCACACTGACCGCTCAACTTGGTCTGATTGATGGAAAGATTCTGGTAACGGGCCGCTGCTGTATTCACCGATTTAAAATCAGTCAACCAGGTACTGCAACAAAGCTCACGGCCACAACTGCCGATTCCACCCACTTTACCCGCTTCCTGCCTGGCGCCTATCTGGCGCATCTCCACTTTTACTTTAAACTCCGAAGCATATACTTTGATCAGTTCCCTGAAATCCACCCGGCCATCCGCGATATAAAAGAAAGTAGCTTTTCTTCCATCGGCCTGCAT